>JABMSE010000120.1 GCA_013204645.1 Candidatus Saganbacteria bacterium
AGATATGAGCATCATCTTGGGTAAAGCCGCGTACCCGAAGTAACCCATGTAAAACCCCGGATTTTTCGTAGCGGTAAACTGTCCCCAGTTCAAAATAGCGGACAGGCAGATCGCGATAACTATTGAGTTTTCTTTTATAAATCAGAATGTGGCCCGGGCAATTCATCGGTTTCACAACATAGTCTTGCTCGTCAATTTGCATGAAATACATGTTTTCTTTGTAATAATTAGTGTGGCCAGAGGTGTTCCAAAGATCAATTTTGGCAATATGGGGAATGGATACCAACTCATAGCCCCGTTTTAGGTTTTCCTTTTTCAAAAAATCCTCGAGCACATTGCGCAGCATAGCGCCTTTAGGATGATAATAAACAAAGCCGGTGCCAGCTTCTTCGTGGATGGAAAATAAATCTAGTTCTCGGCCTAGTTTTCGATGGTCTCTTTTTTTGGCTTCCTCGAGGTTTATTAGATATTGGTCTAGCTCTTTTTGGGAATTAAAAGCCGCCCCATAGATTCTCTGCATCATGGGATTGCCTTCAATTCCGTGCCAGTAAGCACCGGCAATGGAAAGCAGCTTAAAGGCCTTAATCTCTCCGGTTGATGAAAGGTGGGGTCCGCGGCAAAGATCTACAAAGTCGCCATTTTGATAAATAGAAACATTGTCGCCTTCTATCTCATGCAAAAGTTCAACTTTATATTTTTCTCCTCTTTCCTCAAAAAAGGCGATGGCTTCTTCTTTGCTTTTTTCCGAGCACTTGAATTTTTGGTTAGCCTTAATGATTTCCTTCATCTTTTTTTCAATTTTGGGGAGATCTTCTGGGGTTAATTGCTCAGGCATATCAAAATCATAGTAGAAACCATTCTCAATGGCTGGGCCAATGCCCAGTTTTACGCCAGGAAAAAGCTCCATAACCGCCTGGGCCATAACATGGGAGGTAGAATGTCGTAGGGTTTCTAGATCAATTTTCTTCGTCATGAGGAAAGTATAACATACTCGCCCCGATTATTCACGGACCAGCAAAATGTCGACAAAGGCCTCAAGAACGAATAAGAGGGGCTAAGGATGGAGGCGACTAGGGCTTGAGGGGTTCAGCTACAATATCTACCATCTTACTTGGGCACTCAAGGTTGTTGTCCTAGAATATCCCCCAGAACCCCAAGAATACCGCGAGTAAGAAACAATCTTTCAATTTGCTCCCTAGACATCGCTACCCCAGAGCTCCTGGCATCTGCAATCAAAGAGTTTCTTTTTAGAAGTTCTGCTTGAATTGCTCTTTGGGCACCAGGGCTGGCATGGTCAAGAAAGACTCTCTCAATAGCCTTAGCTGTTGAAAAAAGCATCCCCGAGCTTCGTGAGCCATCTTGTCTTGGCTCTGTTATGAAAATTTCTCTGCGAAGAAGTCCTGCTAAGGTCTCTTGCATAATACCCAAGGAACCCTGATCAGGGCGCTCAGCAACCCAACCTATTATATCTCCTTGGGTTCCCGCATCTAGCGGCATCCCGGCTTTTATCATTTCTAGCCCTAAATGCAACATAAAAGGATCCGTTCTAAATTGATCTTGTAATACGTCGCGGGCTACCATAAAAGCCTCTGGCATAAGGGTTAATAGACATTGACGAAGGTCGCCCTCATTCATAGCAGCATCTCTAAGGTAAGCATAAACATCTGCGGCAAGCGTAAAAAGTTCAGCACTGGGAAGACCATAAACATTTATGTCCCAGGCTTCTCCCATCTGTTCAACTTCCACCAGAGCCGCTGGTACTTCTACCTCAGCAGCTACAAATTGTACGGATAGTTTCGCTTGCTCTGCTGCCAATGCTGTATACTCCGCAGCAAGTTTTGCCGCAGCATCGGCCGCTGCTGGTTGGTTTTCAATAAAACAAAAAGGGCCTTTAGCTGCCAAACGCTCACGGTCTTCAGCGGTTGCTACCCGCGCCTTCGCCTTTAGTTGCGCTGGTTTCGCTCGCGGTCCACCTAATCCAATTATCGCAAAAAGATTCATTTTATATTCTCCTCCAAATAAGGAACCGCGAATTCATTCGCAGGTTCCAGTTAATCTCCCTATAGCCTTATATCGATACCGTTTCCGAAAAATTTCACTAAATCCTGAAATTGTAGAAGATAATTAGGGAGGATTAGGCAAACAGTCTTACGTTTATTCGGGGGGAGCCTAGCCAAGAGGAACTGTTTAATGATTCCAAAACATGCGTGGGAAGTTCTCCACGCATATTGATGGTAGCTTGGGCGGTGCGAATGCCGAGGAAAGAATAGGTGTAATAACGCAGCTCTTCTGGATCCTTTTTTAGTTTACTGGCTACTATATTATTAAACATGCCAATAAAAGCGTAAAGGGTTAGTCCCCACTTTTCTATCCTGGCTTTACGCTGTTCTTTGTTGGCTTCATAATGAACATCCAGGTCCCCTTGGTCAACGGTCAAAAATTGATCAATTAAGGAAAGGTGATAAGCCTGGATTACCTGGGAAGCGCTCGGACCAAAACCTTGTTTGGAAATAAATTTAAAAAAGGAAACTAGCTCCAAGTCCCATTCATCATAACTAAGCGGCCCAATCTTTAAGCTTTTAGGGATGGCCTTAAGATTAATTTCGCCAATAACTTGTTGCTTTGATTTTGACAAAAAAGCTTCCTTTAGATTCTTTTTTCTGGTTTTGCAAACTGACTTTCTCATTTCACTAATATTATCGGGATAAGTCAGGCTAATCTTGCATCTTGTGTGGCCAACTCACCCCCTATTGCACACAAGCTTGTATTTTTGCCGGCTTAGATGTCTACCGAATAAGTGCAAGAATTTGATATTTTTTCTCGCTTGCCC
>JABMSE010000121.1 GCA_013204645.1 Candidatus Saganbacteria bacterium
AAAGCTTACTTTCATATTTAAATGAGGCTGGCATAATCTTTTGGCATGTTAACATTAACTGGGGACAGGTTCAACTTAAATTAAATGGGGACGGCTTACCATTTAATTCCATTTGGGGTGTCAAGATCTCGACACCCCCCACCCCCAACTAACGCCACCCCCCAAAAACCATTCACACCCAAAACCCACGTTTTTTCAGGTAACAACAGCAAAAATTGCAGCTTTCGATAAATGGGGACAGCTTACTATTTATTTTCGATTAACCCTGGCAATAACATTGCTAGTACTCTATATATGGGAAAAATGGTAAGCCGTCCCCATTTAAAAAGGAGGTTTTAAGCATGGCCAGATTAGCAAGAGTAGTAGCAGTAGGATATCCACATCATATAACTCAACGAGGAAATAATAAGCAAAGAATCTTCACCGACAACAATGATCGATGGAAATATCTTTTCCTTCTAATAAAATATTGCCGGAAATATAAACTTGCTGTGCTTTCCTATTGTTTAATGCCCAATCATATTCATCTTATTGCAATTCCTAAGAAACCAGATTCACTAGCAAAACTAATTAATTGTGCTCACATGCAATATGCCCAATATCTTAATGAGAAGATTGGAGCATGCGGGCATTTGTGGCATCAAAGATTTTTCTCGTGTATCTTGGATGGCCCACATTTACTTAGAGCTGCTAGATATATAGAACGCAATCCGGTCAGGGCCAAAATGGCAAAAGAAGCCTGGGATTGGAAATGGTCAAGTGCTCGCCATCATGTTGGTAAAGAAAAAAAAGACAACCTTATTAGAGGCAATTTATTTGATTATATAAATATGGAACCAAAAGATTGGGCGAAGCACCTTAGAGAAAACGAAGACGAAAAATTTATAGAAAAATTGAAGCACCAAACTAAAAGGGGGCGCCCTTTATGTGCTAAAGAATTTATTCGTAAACTGGAAGCAAAGACAGGGAAGGATTTACAACTTCGCCCAAAGGGACGTCCTCGCAAAATAAATGGGGAATAAAATCAATAAATGGGGACAGCTTACCATTAAATTAAATAGTAAGCTGTCCCCATTTATTGATATCGCCACTTTTTGCCATAAAAAAGTGAAATTTTGGCCAAAAAGTGACGATATATATATAGGGTAAATAGGAGCAACTCGATAGCTAAAAGGAGCTGCAAAGTGGAAGGATCGGTAAGCCAAATACAACTTCAAGCACCTTCGGTTCAAAGATCAGGCTCGAGTGCTGATCAACCTGCTGCAGCTACCGCTTTAGCATCTCTGGGGGAAGGGAGGGGGAACGCCCTTATTCCTGAGGATTATTCTGGCATCATTCCAGCAGCTGAAGTTAGGACTGCAAGATTAATCCCAGTTAGACGTGCCAAAAACAAAGAAGGACATACTACCCTGAGGTGGAATTTCGCGCCATGCCAAGCCGGTCCAAATATTAGATACAATGTTTACCGAAGCTTTTTTTCTGGGCGCCACCATGAGCAAATTAATAATACTCCTTTAGCTGTCAAAGAGTTCGAAGATGAATCGCTTACTTTTGGGGGATATCGTTACTATATTATCCAAGCTATAGATGGAAGTGGCAATACTGTTGGTCTCTCAAAAGAGATAAAAGCAAAATGTTCTCAACCTAACAGGTTTACAAATAATCCAGTATCAGCCAGCACTTCTCAATATCCAGAAGAAAATTCAAATGTAAATGGGGAAAAGCTTCGGCAGGTCTTTTCGCCATATTGGTCTTCGTTTTCCGAATCAGACCGCCAACTTGCAGAAAAACTTATCAGCTTCTTTGATGTTATGAATGAACCTATCCACGAAATGTACAGAAGCCTATTTGCATATCCTCTGAACTGTGAACCAATGGCCCTTTTAGTTGGGATGCTGCTCAAGGAGACCCTTGGTCTTGATGCCTCCTTAGCAACAACTTACTACGGCTCTAGCTTTTTTGACAATCAAAATTATTTAATTTTTTCAATTGGGGGAGAAAAGTTTGTTCTGGATTGGGCGGCAGATTGCTTTGAGGATGGAGCCTCCCCAGCTGTTTTGCCTTATGAAACAGTTCTGCAAGACAGTCGCTATTACATGTATCGCCCCCCAGTGGATATCAAAGAAATATCACACGATAAATTAGAAGAACATGGGATTGCAGAAATTTATCCGGAATTACTTGAACATTATCTGCAATACCTGGGCCCGCAAAAGGCCACCAGGGAAACATGTACCAGCTATCGAGATGCATATGCGAGGGGACAATTATCCGATGCATTCTATTATGATAATTTTGCCGATTATATTCCAGAAAGTCTACTCCCACATTTAAATGGGTATATTACTTTCTGCAAACGTTTCCGCCAACACTTCTATGAGGGGGGTCGTTGCGAAAACGGGGACGGTTATCATTACGTTGTAGAAGAAGAACTACGAGGGTTCTCTGCAATTACGAAATATTTTACCCCCCAAGCTATTGCTTATTTAGATCTCTTTGAAGAACCCCATATTGATGATATTGCAGTTAGCTTTGCTATTGCCCAAAATCCTGAACTTCAAGGGGTGATGGGAGATAGACAAAATCTTGCCCAAATAATAAAACAAAAAGTGGTAGCCCCCCATGAAAGAGATTTAGACCAAGAGAGTTTCACCACTAACCTTGCTCAATTTCCCCTGGTAGATCAGGTTAAAATATATATTTTCCAAGCTGCCTTAATCAATGATGTAGAATTGCGCAACCAAATTTGGGATTTGGTCGATCTTGATCGAGGTGATGAATATTCTGATAGAGAGGTTGGCGGCGGCCTATTCTTTGACCCGGATACAAGAAAATTTGCTTTCAATCCCGTTGAGGGCAAACCTGGGAAAGATGGAACATATCTCCCCTTAGACTTTGAGCTCGTTCGAGAATACGCAACTTTTGCAAGCTTCCACCTCCACGCATTAAAAGAATATGACCTCCACGCATTAAAAAAATATGCGGGTCCCAGCTTGCAAGACATACACAAATCCACGGTTCTCCATTTAGAAGCAGGTGTTGTCATAACTCCAGTTGGAGAACAACAATTTAATGTCCACTATTACCGCTCTAAAGGAAATACCCCTCCTCAAGGATGGAGCTTTAATTTGGGAAGTTTTTATGCGGAATAAAATACGCTAAATCCCCCCAAACTTATTAAGGGGCCAGATGCGCAGGGCGGCGGGGCCGATCACGTTCTCTTTAGGTAAAAATCCCCAGTAGCGGCTGTCAGCAGATGCCCCCCGATTGTCCCCCAACACAAAATAAGCATCGGGGGGAACCACCACCGGACCAAAATCCATATAATCCCGGTTCATAGGATGGGTTTCTTCGATTTTTTCTCCATTGATATAAACAATGCCGTCTTTCATCTCGAAGGTCTCGCCCGGAAGCGCCATCAAGCGTTTTATTAAATCCCGTTTGGGGGTTCCCTCGGGTGCTACCTGCCTAAAGACAATTATTTGCTGGCGCTTAGGTTCAACAAAATAATTAGCAGCTTTGTTAACCACAATGCGGTCTTTGATATCTAAGGTGGGCTCCATCGAACTTGAAGGGATCCAAAAAACCTGGATAAAAAATGCGCGGATAATAAGAGCCAGGATAAAAGCAACAACTACCGTCTCGCCCCAATCAAAAACCCAATGCTTGAACTTCAATTTTATTTACTCTCTTTGCCTTCCTCAACCCGGGTAGCTCGGCTGCCAATGCGTTCGCGAAGATAATATAGTTTAGCACGCCTAACTTTTCCACTGCGGAGGACTTTAACATCCACCAGTTTGGGAGAATGAAGTGGAAAAGTTCTCTCAACTCCAACTCCCTGTACTAAGCGTCTTACGGTAAAATTTTTGCGGTTGCTGGCACCTTGGCGCTTGATTACAATGCCTTCAAAGCCCTGGACTCTTTCCTTGCCGCCTTCAACGATCTTGGAAAAAACCTTAACGGTGTCCCCAACTTTAAACTTTGGGGTTTCTTTCTTTTTTTGAGCTTCCTCGATATCACCAATGATACCCATTCTTCTAATACTCCTTATTTGCGACTCAATAATCTATCCAATATTATAGCATTTGCCGAGCGTACTGACAAATGGTTATAGTCACTTTTTCCGACAATAGGCTCGAGCACAACATCAACCTTATCAAAAACCGAATCGGCCAGCCCCCAGCCTGTCCCAAACAACAAAAGATAAGGAGCATTCGAATCTCTAATTTCTAATCTCAAATTCTCAAATTTCTTGTTTCCCCTGGCCTTGGCCGATGTTGCCACAATCACCGGCGCCTGCCCCTCCTCCTTCGTAATTTCCGCTATAACCTCGTCCAAATCAGCTTTAATCGCTATCAAGCGAAAGGCCTCCGCCCTCGTCCAGTTAAATTCTAGGCTTCCGTCATCCATCCAAAAGTCTAAAATGCGCTGAGCAAACTTTTGCTGGGCCGGCAAAGGATTAACCACATAGTATTTTTCGACCCCATAGGTCAGGGCTGTCCGCGCAATGTCGTGCAAATCAAAACCAGTGATACAAGTAGTTACAATATCTTGTCGTTTGTTGTAAATTGGATGATGAATAAGCGCAATATAAACCTTACTCATGGCAAGAGACCTCGTCTAGCAACTTTTTGTCTTCAGCACTTAAATTTGCCTTTGCCAATAAATCCGGCCTGCGCTCCAAGGTTCGCCGTAAGGCCTCTTTCCTACGCCATCTTGCGATCTCTTTATGGTTTCCAGAAAGTAAAACTTGCGGCACATTTTTTCCGCAAAAATCTTCAGGCTTCGTATAGCTTGGGTAATCCAGTAGGCCATCGTAAAAAGAATCTTTTTTGACTGACTCTTCTTCCTTGACGACGCCAGGGATCTGCCTGACCACGGCATCAATTAAAACCATGGCCGGGATTTCTCCGCCGGTTAAAACATAATCGCCAATTGAAATTTCTTCGTCTACTAGGTCCCTAACTCTCTCATCTACTCCCTCGTAATGCCCACATAATATAACCAAGTGCTTTTCTTTTGCTAATGCGTTGACTTTCTCTTGCGTGAGGGGTTTGCCACTGGGACACATTAAAATAATTTTGGAATTTGGTCCGCCTTTGGCGGAGGATTTGGAAATTGCAGCAACAATAGGAGCTACTTTCATAACCATGCCCGGCCCACCACCATAGGGGGTATCGTCTACGGTTTTGTGTTTATCGCCAGCAAAATCGCGGATATTAACCAGATTAAAACTAAAAAGGCCCTTTTCCTGGGCCTTTTTAAGTAAACTTATCTGTAATGGTCCCTGAAACATTTCAGGGAATAAAGTCAAAACATCAACTTGCATTTTACCCCGAGCCCCGTCGAGGGGTTAAACCCCGCGGATTTCTTGAACAATACCGTCCTTTACAATTACTTCTGCTCCGCCAACCTTTTTATAAAGATTGTCCCCAATCGCAACATCGACTGGGCCCTCAAGCGGTCCTTGTACAAATTCAGAACCAAGCTGTAATTTCTTGGCTTCTTCAATCTTTCTTTGAAGATCAATTTTTGCTGCCATCTGCTTATTCTTTTCTTCAGACATTTGATGCCTGAAAGCAGCGGCTTTCTGGTTTAACCCCTTTTTCTTTAAGGTTTCAAGATATTCCTTTGCCCTTTGTTCAATCTGCTCGATTTGGCGCTCAATGTTCCCAATTGCCCGCTCAAGCTCCCTTACTAAATTTTGCTTAAATCCCTCAGTTACAATGGCCTTAACCATTACGACCCGTTTTAATTCTAGTTTATTTTCATCCATTATTTTCTCCTTTTATTCAGCCGGTTTAGATTTTGGTCGGGAATCGTCAGTTAAAATTTCCACCGTGACTTTTTTGTTTTGTTTAGCGGCAGCTGCCTTAACTATAGCTCGGATAGAATTCGCAATTCTTCCTTCACGGCCAATGACCTTCCCCACATCTTCCGGTGCAGCTTTGATTTCAAAAATAGTTACGCTTTCCCCGGAGGTTTCATTAACAACAACCTGGTCTGGGTTATCAACAAGTGCTTTTACGATATATTCTACAAGTTCTTTCATTTCTGCTCCTCCTGTTTCTTCTCCTTGTCCTTGTTCTCGTCTTTACTTTCCTCCTTTACAGGTGCTTCTCCTCCTTTCACCTCTGGTTGGGCCGTCGGCCTCTCTTGTTTCTCCTTGTCCTTGTCCTTGTCCTTGTCCTCGTCCTTAGCCTTTTCAGCTGGCTTTGCTTCGGCTTCTT
>JABMSE010000122.1 GCA_013204645.1 Candidatus Saganbacteria bacterium
GGAGTAGTTTCTCCTGGTTATGTTGGCGATGGAATGCTAAAAATTCACAACAACGACGCAGTTTGGTCTTTTGCCTCACAATCAATTGCCTTAAACGGGGTCAAAGCCCACTCGATTAAGGTCAGCGCTTTTGTAAAAATCCAAGATGTAGGGCAAGGCACACGCCCCTGGCAGCAAGCTCGCTTGAATATTGAGTTTAAAGACCAAGATGGAAAAAGGCTTGGCGGCTGGCCAATTGTTGGTTCTTTTGTCGGGACTTTTGACTGGAAAAAACTAGAAAAAGAATTTTCTGTCCCCCGCGGGACAAAAAGAGTAGACATGTTTGTTGGTTTAATGGAGGTGCCAGGAACAATTTGGGCAGACGAAATTAGAATTGATGCCTTTGATAAAAAAGAAAATCACATTCCAAGAACCGGTTCTTTTATTACAGATACTTCTAATTGGTTTGAGTTTCAAGCCCCCAAGCCCAATAAGGGCGGCACCGCAACCGATGTAAGCTTTTTGCTCGATCCTCCGGCTGGTAAGCACGGCTTTATGAAGGTTAAAGACGGGCACTTTTATTTTGCCGATGGAACCCGCGCCAAGTTTTGGGGAGCCAATCTATATGCCCCAGACATTTTTGTAGAACATGAAAAAGCAGAGGAAATTGCCGAGCGCCTAGCACGCTACGGATGCAATCTGGTGCGAATACATCACCTAGATGCGTTTTGGGCCAATCCAAATATTTTTGATCCCGACAAAAACGACACCCAGCATTTTTCCAAAAAGAGCCTAGATCAATTAGACTATTTTATTTATGCCTTAAAAAAGCGCGGCATCTACGTTTTTATGGATTTATTAGTTGATCGCCAGTTTAAAGAAGAGGACAAGGTAGCCGATTGGCAAAAGGTAAAACGGGGGGCAAAAATTTCTGGTTTTTATAATCGTAGAATTATAGAGCTGCAAAAGCAATACGCAAAAAAACTCCTTCTTCACTATAACCCTTACACCAAAAAGCGTTATGTAGATGAGCCAGCGATTGCTTCTTATAAGCTAATCAACGAGGCCATGCTCTTTTACATCAGCACTATGTTTGATGTCTCTCCTTATTATTTAAAAGAATTAGATGGCCTATGGAACAAGTGGTTAATTAAAACCTATGGCAGCCGCTCAAAGCTGGTCACCGCTTGGACCGACAAATATAATCGTTGCGACCTGGCAGAGGATGAAAATCCTGCGCTGGGCAATGTGCGCAGGGGAGATACGCTTTTAAAGTTCCAGCGCGGCGGGTACGAAAAGATAGAGCGAATGCGCGATATGGACACTATGCGCTTTTATGCCGGGCTGCAAGAAAGCTATTACAAAGAAATGGCTGCTTACTTAAAAAAGCTAGGCACCCGCGTCCCTCTTTCTGGTAGCAACCATTGGATCAACGTCGCGGCAGACGTAAAAACCAATGCAGTTTTAGATTATGTAGACCGTCACCGTTATTGGGACCATCCAAAATATGGATATGGAACCAACATTGTGTTTGAAGACCTGCCAATGGTGAAATATCCAAAAGAGGCTCTGCCTAACAATTTCGCCTTTTACCGCGTAGCTGATATGCCTTATGTAATTTCTGAGTGGAACTCTTGTTTCCCTAATGAATATCGCCACGAAGCCCCTTTAATGATGGCCTCTTACGCGCTGCTCCAAGATTGGGACGCCGTAATTCAGTTTAGCTACAACGGCAAAGAGTGGGGCAGCTTGATGAAGGATAATTTTGACACTAGCACCTGGCCCAATGTTTTTGGCCAGTGGCCAGCTGCCGCCCTACTCTTCTATCGGGGAGATGCGTCAGAAGCTAAAAATGTTCTAGAGGAAACTTTGGGCCCAAACCAGCTTTACGGGCCGATCTTTGAAGACGATCCAATTGCCGGAGAGGCGCTGTTACCTTTAATCAGCAAAACTCAGATCCGCTTTGCAGACAAGAAAAAGCCTTTTGATCCGGATCCGCTACTTGAAAAATTTCATGATGAAAAAGAAAAAACCATTATCTCTGATACCGGCGAACTAGTCTGGGATTATGGCCAAGGCATTTTCTCAATTGAAACCGATCGCACTCAGGCATTGGTTGGGTTTATTGGGGATAAAAAGCTCACGCTAAAAAACCTTTCTGTTTCCAGCCGCACCCCTTTTGTGGCGCTCTGTCTTTCCAGTTTAAGTGAGCAACCAATTAATAAGGCCCCGCGATTACTTCTCACTGCCGCTTCTCGAATAGAAAATCGCGGACAAAAGTACAATGCGGTTAAGACACAATTAAAACAGCTTGGGTATACCCCAATTATGATGGAAGGGGTCTCTGCTAATATTGTTATTTCTACAAAGTTAAAGCCTAAAAAGGTTTCTGTTTTTGCTCTAGATATGAATGGGAATAGAATCAAAGAAATCGCAGCTCAAACCTTTGGCCAAAGCATTGGCTTTACTATCGAACCCAAAGACAAAGCCATGTTTTATGAAATCATTTTAAAATAGCATGCAAGTTTCGCCTTCTTTGTTGCGATAGGATATATAGAAC
>JABMSE010000123.1 GCA_013204645.1 Candidatus Saganbacteria bacterium
AATAGTAATTTTTTCATGTTTTATGTAGTCGTTTAAATAAATATACCATGTAGAGGGTTTTCAAAAGAATTGAGAAATTTAATTTGGTTTCTCCCTTTTTGCGGTCCTCAAACACAATTGGCGTCTCATAGATTGTGAATCCACCCAATTTACATTTATAAAGAATCTCGGAAACAATTGAGGGGCCGATTGAGACCATGTTATTAAGATCTATTTCTTCCAAGACTCCTTTTCTAAAACAGCGAAAGCCTGATGTAACATCTTTAACCGGAACCCCTAGCATAGTTTTTATATATAACCTGGCAAATACGGTAATTATTTTGCGCATTAAGCCGCGGTCCATGTCTTCCCCTCCGGCTACGAACCGGGAACCTAATACAATATCATGATTTTTGATGTGTTTTAGTAGGTCCGGGATATATTTGGGATCATGAGAAAAATCAGCATCCATTTCAATTATATAATCAGCGCCATTTTTAAGGGCAAATTTAAATCCATCAATTCCGGCTAGACCACGGCCGCGGTTTTGATGGCGATGGAGTACTGATATTTTAGGATTTTCCTTGGCTAGCTGATCTACTATGTCCCCGGTTCCATCGGGGGAATTGTCATCAACCACAACTGCGGTCAAATCCGGGATATTTAGGGCCAGGATTTGTTCTAGTAAAGCCTTAATATTTTCGGTTTCGTTATAGGTTGGAATTATGACGTAGGTTTTGGGCATAATCATCTTAATTATACCCTAAAAAGTGAAATTTAGCTTCAGGTTGGGCGAGAAAACTTATCAAGGAAAATAAGGGGGTAGCGCAGCAAAAGGGGTCCGCCCCCCTTCTAGTATAAAATTACCAATTCCCCTTGCTTTGCAAAAACCCGATTGTCTTTTTTGATCTTTTTGAGTTCAGATCTGGTGGTAAAGCAATAGCCTTTTTTGTTTTTCAAGAATGAATTAAGTGCTTGCTCGCTGTCTAGAAAGATAATGGGCTTTGAGTTGTAAAACACAATCCCTGGACGATTTCCGGTGTTGTAAGCGGCAATAAATTCGCCTTCTTTTATGTTTTTGGAAACGATGATGCCCAACTCTTTTTCTCCCTTTAATTTATCAACCCCAGGTAGAACCATGGTGGTTAAAATAAACATAATAATAAATACCATGGTAGGTAATGCTGCAAAACTAAGCTTGTATCTCTTAAAAATAAATAAAATAATTGAGGCCAAAGATCCCAGAATCAGGACCCCCATCAGAACCTGCAAAATGGGAATAAATTCTTCATATAACCCAGCGTAATTTGATTTGCCCACTAGAATAAAGCCAATGATTATCATGCCTGCGATAATGGCTAATAAGCCATTGGCGATGGCCATTCCTTTGTACATTTTTTTCTGGTCAACGCCTAAGAAATCGTCCCATAGCTTTGCCACCATGATGGCTAAAAAAGGATAAAGGGGTAAGATATAGCTTGGCAGTTTTGTTTTAGCAATTGAAAAGACAATTAAAACCGGGACAATAAAACACAGAGAAAGAAGTGCTGGACCAACAACATTGTTTTGCCTGGTTCTCCAAAAGGCATAGGGCAGAAAGTGTGACCAGGGAGCAAAACCTAAAATCAAAGCTAAAATATAATAGTACCAGGGACCTGGGTGCCCAGCGACCACCCCACCAAAGCGAGAAAGAAACAAAAACCCCAGTACAAACTCGCCAAATTGTTTTCCATAGAGCATCCATTCGGCAATATACCAAGGAGTCCCAATTACTGCAATAATAATGATTCCAGCAATAATCTGCATCTCTTTTATGCGCGGCAGTTGTCGTTTTATCCAAAGGAATAAAAATATGGCAAAAACTGGAATAGCAATGCCAATGACCCCTTTGGTTAAAAGAGCCAGAGCCATTGCAACATAAGCCATCCAGTAATGTTGCGTTTTGCGGCTTTGGTATCCTTGCCAGAAAAAGAAAAAGGTTGTGGCCATTAAAAGTGTTAATAGGATATCGATTTCTGCAATACGGGATTGGATCATAAATTGGAAAGCCGTCATTAGAATAATGCCCGACAAAAAACCAACTCGCTCGTTATAGAAAGATTTGCCTAAGAAATAAGTGGTTACAACAGTTAGCACTCCACACACGGCTGCCCAAAAGCGTATGGCAAATTCATTAAAGCCAAAAAGAAAAGTGGCGATGCTGGCTAGCCAAAAATACAGTGGGGGTTTATCAAAGATAACTTGGCTGTTGTAGCGCAGAGTTACCCAGTCACCGGTTAATCTTATTTGCCTTATAAATTCCCCATAAGTTGTTTCAGCTGCATTATAAAGAGAGAAACTGCCGAGTTTGAAGAAGAAAAGAACGCCAGATAGAAGAATCAAGATTATAATAAATTTAGTGTTTTTGCTCATCTTGGTTTTCGCTATCGAGCATTCTCTTGGTTTCATAAGAATTTAAAAACATACCCCATTCCTCGGGGTATTTTATAATGAAGTCCTCGAAATATTTGCCAATCTTTTGCATCGCTTCGGCTCGATTGCTAGGTCTAATTTGAATAGCATCAAAACAAGTGGCAATATTTAAGCGGCCTTCTCTTCTGATCAAGCAGGGAAGGACCGGACATTTAGCCCGTTGGGCCAGGGTTATCCATCCAACTGCCACTGGCACTTTTTTGCCCAGGAAGTTCATGAACTCATGCCGGCTGTCCAGCGCCCCCGTGTCGGCCAAAACGGCGATGATTTCTCCTTGTCTTAAAGCTTCAATAGCTTTCTTGAACATATCTTCTTCTACAACGTTGATGAGCTTAATCCCTCCCGAAGCGCGGCTGCGGTTTATTATCTTAAAGATTGGATCTTCAGTTGCCTTAAGGATCACATCCATTTTATAGTCAAGATTGGCTAAGGCGTTGGCAATAGTTTCGTAGTTTCCAATATGCATAGTAAGAATGATAGCTCCTTGGTTTTCTGAAATAGCCTTATCAAGGATATCTTTTCCTTGTATTTTAAAGGTCAGATCAAAGTGTTTTCTTTTGAAAAATGGCGCACAAAGAACTTCAAATATAGTACAGCTTATATTAGAA
Source organism: Candidatus Saganbacteria bacterium (assembly GCA_013204645.1). Taxonomy (GTDB): domain Bacteria; phylum Margulisbacteria; class WOR-1; order O2-12-FULL-45-9; family O2-12-FULL-45-9; genus JABMSE01. The sequence continues at coordinate 3,060 of JABMSE010000123.1, forward strand.
ATTAGATTATCAGCAACTTGTTCTGCATTAGCTTCTGGCAAAACCATGGCAACATTGTTAACTACCGTCTTTCTAAATTTGGTTTTTTTAGCAATGGCTGCTAATGTTGCTGCACAAAAATACATGATGGAAAGAGCTAATCTTGCGGGAAGAAAGAAGATCACCCTAAAAAACAGCTGTAGTAGGCGCACTAAAAATATCATGCTTTGTTTTTAAATTGAATTTCGTAAAGCCGCTTGTAAATTCCGTCTTTGGCTAAGAGGTCTTGATGGGTTCCCGTTTCGGCAATTTTGCCCTTGTCAATCACCACAATACGATTAGCGTGTTCTACGGTGTAGAGGCGATGGGCGATAATAAAAGTGGTGCGGCTTTGCATTAATCTTTCCAGGGCTTGGCGGATTAAGCTTTCAGTTTCAGCGTCCAAGGAAGAGGTCGCCTCATCCAGAATCAAGATTCGCGGATCACGCAAAATTGCCCGGGCAATAGCAATCCTCTGTCTTTCTCCACCAGAAAGTTTAGCGCCTCGTTCTCCAACCTGGGTTTCATATTGGTTGGGCAATTTCGAGATAAAGTCATGAGCATTGGCCAATTTTGCTGCCGAGAAAATTTCTGCGTCCTTGGCATTGGCCTTGCCATAGGCAATATTATCTTTGATGGTTCCAGAAAAGAGGGCTATTTCCTGGGGCACAACCGCAATTTGTTGGCGCAAAGATTCAATTTTTACTTTTTTAATGTCATTATCGTCTACGAGTATTTTTCCGCAAGTTGGGTCATAGAAGCGCAAAAGCAAACTCATCATCGTGCTTTTGCCAGAGCCGGTTCTGCCTACCAGTGCTATTATTTCTCCGGGGGCAACCGAAAGATTGATATCTTTTAGGACATTTTCTTGTTCATAGGCAAAGGAAACATTTTGGTAGGTAACTTTTCCCGCTATCCGGGGAAGGCCAATTGCATCCTTTTGGTCGGAAATTGTGGGGGCAATGTCTTCGATCTCAAAAATTCTTTTAACTGAAGCCATACCTTGTTGGATCACACTCCAGGATTTACTCAAAGTGTTTCCTGGATCTGTCATGATGGCGAGAGCGGTAGCAAATGATACTAATTGAGGTATGGTTGAATTACCATTTATAATCTCCACTCCGCCAAACCAGACAATCGCAACTACGGCAACGGTTTGCAAGAGCGCAATTGTTGGACTTTGGGTAGCCAGGATTTGGACAGCCCGCATGTTAATGTTAAAGGATTTGTTCGTTTCGCCTTTAAATTTTTCGACTTCTTTCTTTTCCATTGAAAATGATTTTACCGAGCGGATTTGGGATAGGGTTTCGTTTAGGTGAGATGTAATATCGGCGGCTTTTTGTTGAACCCCTTCGCTTATTTCCCGGATTTCTCTGGCAAACATGCGAATGACCTGCACCAGAAGGGGAAGGGCAATCAGGGTTAGAAGGGAAAGCTTCCAGTTTAGCCAGAAAATATAGGTTAATAATCCAAGTAAAAGGATTGAGTGCGGAATTATATTTACAAAACCAGAAAAAAGAGCAGTTTGCAGGATTTGGATGTCATTCATCACGCGGGAGACCAGCTCTCCGGTATTCCATTTTGAATAAAAATCAAGGGATAAATCCTGAAGATGCTCATAAATACGATTGCGCAAATCAACAATTACGCGATGAACCACAAAATAGGAAAGGTATTCCTGGCCGTAAACAAAAATCCCTTTTACCAGGAAAAGCCCGATCATGGCTACGGCTGCCCAGTTGAGCATCAGCATATTTTTATCTTCTATAACTTTGAAGACATAGCCGGCCATGGGTGCAATGAGCAAAGTAGACAGAGTAACCAGGGCGGTGCATAAGGTTGCACCTACAATATAGAGTATGTAAGGTTTAATATATTTAAGTAATCTTAGATAAAGCCGCATTTATTTCCTTAGCTATTTTTCCTGCTGCCCCAGGTTCTCCCATTGATTCTACCAGATCCCTTGAGATTTGCTGTCTTTTTTTAGTGTTTTTAACTAAGGCTATGATTTGGTTGGCGGTATCCTCTTCATCAATTACACCCCGGATTTCAGAAACGATTTCCCTGTCAGCTTTTATGTTGGGCAGAGCAAAGAATTTAATTTTTTTGTTTAAGGTGTCGGCCAATGATTTTTTAAAGCGTGAACCAAGGTAGGGAATTTTTCCAATGTAGTGGGGGATTCCCTCAAGCGGGATAACGTCTGGATTATCAAGAGGGAATATTACCAGCATCGGCATACCCAGAGCCGCTAAGCGGGCTGTATTAGTGCCAGGAATTGTGATTACTAATTCTGAATTTCCTACTTCTTCAAAGCTTATAGTTTTTGTTCCGGCAATTGGAATTGCTTCTACAAAGGGAGAGCTTACCAGCTGAATTGTTATGTCGGGCATTTGTTGTCTGATATGTTTAATGATTTTTTCATAAATAGGGGTAGTGTGTTTTATCTGCCAGCTGCGGCTTCCCGGCAAAAAGGTTATCACATTTTTTTGGGGCGACCATTTTGTCAGATCACTTATGGAATCCACCATTAAATTCCCTACAATTTCGAGTTTCTTTTCAAAGCTTTTATTTTTGGCTAATTTTGATTTGGCTTGAAGGTCCGGGACAAAAAAGCCCTTGTAAAAAGCCGTCCAACCGATCCTATCTTGAACATAAGCAAAAGCGGGGGAGCGCACCTTTTTGGCAACCAGCATGGCATGGGCCAGGTCTCCGCCTAAGTAGAGGACGACCCCCTTTTTGCTAAACTTTATTCTTGGTTTTTTGTTCCTTAGGATCCAGTTTTTATAATCCTTAGCCGTAACAATTTCCGAAATACCGCGGATAGTTTTAATGTACTCTAATTCTTTTCCGCTTACATATTGGCATGGGGTTAGAACTAAAATGATTCTTGCATCTTTAAGATTGTCTGATAAACTTTCGGCCACTGGTTTTACCAGGGCTGAAAGTTCTCCAGGGCTATTTGCAACCAAGATGATATCTGATTTATCCATTTCTCTTCTATTTTACCATTTTTAGGGCTAGTCTTGCTAGGAAACTCTTCTTAACACTAATTGCGCCAAAGCGGCACATTTCCTGGCAGCAGTAGCAGCCAATACATTTTGAATAATCAAAGCTGGGATATCCACTTACAATGGTGAGGGCGCCAGCCGCACAGACTTTAGCGCATACCCCGCATTTTGCGCATTTGCCTTTATCTAAAATGGGGCGATCCAACAGTATTTTTCGCATAAAAGGGATGAAAGGTTTTGGAATCCAATTAGGAAGCATTTCATCCCTTAAGCCTGGAATGTGTTTGAAATCATGACATATGTTATTTTCGAGCTTTTCTCCAAGTACGGAAATTTTTTCGAGTTTTGTCTGTCCCACATTAAATTTTTCAGCCATTTTCAAAAAGTTAAAATCATGTGGTTTTTTTCCGGTCAAAGCCGCACAGACTGAATCAACCGCTACAGCGTCTGATCCGGCAATAATTAAATTTAGGTTGCGAGGAGATCCAGTGGCAGGCCCCCCTTCTCCTTCCATGGCCGTAACGCAATCAACGATATTTAAGACCGGTTTCACAAACCTTAAGATATCAAGCAGCATAAGGTCAAAGTCATTTTTACGGGGAAATCTTAGGTGATATTGGGATTTAACTAGGCCGGGGACGACCCCAAATAAATTTTTTACGCAAGCAGTTATTCCTGAATATCCATGCGATTTTAATTTGCCGACGTTTATTATGGCATCAGCATCCAGGACATCTTTTGCAATTTTCATGTTCCTAGAAAAGAGCGCTTCTTTGAAAGCAACATCTTTTGCAACTTTTAACTCACAAAAAGCAACCCCTTCTTCGTTTACTACTTTTAGGATTCCAGCTCCTTGTGCTGCTTTTTTGGAGGATTCAAACCCTGGGCTATCTCCAACCAAGGGGACGGCCCCCACTTTTCTGATCGCTCTTATCAAGGCGCGGACAATAGAAGGGTGGGTGGCAGCGGCTTTTTCGGGGGGAGCCCCCATTAAAATATTTGGCTTGATGAGGACACGCTTTCCTGGTTTGATAAAGTTTTTAAGTCCACCCAGGAGATCAAGACATTTAAAGACTGCACAGTCAACTTCTTTTTGATTGTAGCTACTACACTTTACTAAGGCGACTTTAGTATCC
>JABMSE010000124.1 GCA_013204645.1 Candidatus Saganbacteria bacterium
CAATTACCATTAATTTAAGAAGGAAACCGCGAAGTTCATTCGCAGGTTTCCTTCTTAAATAATTGTGCTTTTCTCCCCATCACTTTTTGAAGTGTGCCGTTTTCTGATTTTTTGATATTTTTCTCACGTTCTAGGGGTTGCAATGTTGGACTATTGACTATTTTTATGCTAAAATTTGACTTCAAGAATGGTTGAAAAAACCCTAGAAAAAATAAAATCCATTGAAGACCACGCAGCAGAAATCATAAAAGCTGCCCAGCAGAATGCTATTTTAGAACTCAAAAAATGCCACCAAAAACACGCACAAGAAATCAAAAGCGTAACCGAAGCTGCAACCCAAGAAAAACAAGTTCTGCTAAAACAAACCGAAGAATCCGCTAAAAAAGAAGCTAGCCAGATTGGCTCTGCGGCCCAAAGCCAAATCAAAGAAATAAGCAAGCAAGTAAAGGGCAAAATTTCTGCGGCAAAAAAGGAAATCCTAAAATGTCTGTCGTAGAAATGGAAAAAGTAAATATTGTCTCGCTTAAAAGCCACAAAGACGCCGTCCTCAAATGTTTAAAAGACTGCGAACTAGTTGAGATGCAAAGCATTAAAGAGGTAGAGAGCGAGACAATTTCTGCCCAGGAACTGGGTAAATATGAGTTTGATTTGGCTGAAATAAAATCAGCCCTAAGTTTTTTAGAAGAAATTATGCAAAAAAAGAAAAGCTTTATTGAAGGCTTTATCCCCCCCAAAGAAGAAATAAGCGAAGATGATTTAATTAATACAGCTAAAACCTTTAATCTTTCAGCAGCTCTTGATCAGATCAAGGGTTTGGAAACCCGGCTTTCAAACCTAAAAAACCTCGAAAATGAGCTGCACAGCGAATTAGCCAAACTTTTGCCCTGGAAAAAGCTGGACACCCCCCTCGATACGCTAACCCCCACCCCCCACACCAACCTCGCCCTCGGATCAATTAAAAACAAACACTTTGCTTCTCTCAAGGCTGAATTAGACAAAATATCTCCGGCGGCTATCATCGACACTATAAATACAACCAAGGAATCTACTTATCTCCTCTTCGTCTTTCTAAAAGAAGATTCCAAGCTCTGGCTCGATACTCTTTCCAAATGGGAGTTTATCCCCGCCGACCTCCCCCACAGCCCCAAGACACCAGTGGCTGAGATATCCCATGTCCACGATCTCTTGGCAAAAACAAAACTTGAAACAGATGAGGTCCTCCTCGAGGCTAAAAACTTAGGCCAGGAGCTTACTAAACTAAAATATATGTACGATTTTATACTGGATAAAAAGTTAACCCTTGAAACCCAGCAAAAACTTACTGACACAAACTATGCCTTTGTAATTTCGGGATGGATCCGGAAAAGGGATCTTGATAAGCTAAAAAATAAATTAAACCAGGTGACGAATGAATTTGATGTTTTAGCGGTGGCCCCAGCCAAAGGAGAAACAGCACCGGTAGCGCTTAAAAACGCCAAAATATTTTCTCCTTTTGAGCTTATCACGATGATTTACGGAGCCCCTAATGCTAAAGAATTTGACCCCTCGGTTGTCCTTTCCTTTTTCTTTGCCCTATTTTTCGGCATCTGTTTGGGAGATTTTTTCTACGGCATTATTTTGAGTCTGGTGTCAATTTACTTTCTTAAAAAATACAAATTACCTAAAGGCGGACAAGAACTCTTTGAGCTACTGCTCTTAGGTGGTATTGTGGCATCCGTCGTTGGCATTTTAACCGGGTCTTATCTGGGTTTCACTCCAGCTGATTTACCATCAGCAGTTTTACCCATAAAAAACTTCCTTACGTCTATCCAAATCATTGATCCAATTAAAAATCCGCTTACCATGCTTGTTTTTTCTTTGGCCCTGGGCGTTATCCAAATTTTATTCGGCATTATTTTGCAAATGATCGAAAGAATCAGAGCCAAACAATATATTTCAGCTATTTTAGATGATGGGCTCTGGTTATTTTTCTTGAGCTCCCTGGTTTACTTGATCGTAGCCAGCGCGCTTTCTCTTACCTCGGCTGGGGTTGCAACCTATATGAGTATTGGAGGAGCGGCTGCATTGGTTTTAACCCAGGGACGCCACAAAAAGGGGATTATCCAGAAATTCTTAAGCGGGCTTTTAAGCCTCTACAAAGTTTCCGGTTACATGGGAGATACCCTCTCCTATTCCCGACTCCTGGCGCTGGGAATGTCAAGCACGATCATTGCTTCAGTTATCAATATTTTAGGGGGCATGGTTCGAACTGTTCCGGTTTTAGGGATTGTCCTTATGATCGTCATTTTAATCGTTGGCCACTTTTTTAATATACTGATTGCAACCCTAAGTGCTTTTGTGCACTCAACCCGGTTGCAAATGGTTGAATTTTTTAGTAAGTTTTATGAAGGGGGAGGAAAAGAGTTTAGACCATTTAAGAGAGAAGCAGAGTACACCAGACTTAAATAAAATAAGGGGGGTAAAAAAATGGATTTAGGATTAGCGTTAGCATTAGCAGGAGTAGCATTAGCCGTTCTTTTGGGTGGTATGGGATCAGCCTGGGGAGTTGCCATTGCCGGGGAAGCGGGTGCCGGAGTATTAACTGAGGACCCAGATAAATTTGGAAGGCTGCTGGTTATGATCGCCCTTCCAGGAACACAGGGTTTTTATGGCTTCTTAGGGGGCTTCTATATAATGATGAAAATAGGGCTTCTCACCGGGGCCGTTCCAATTTCTCCTTTAGCGGGATTAGGCTTGCTCTTTGCTGCACTCCCGGTTGGCATGACAGGGTTAATATCCGGCATTCAACAAGGAAAGGCATCTGCAGCTGGCATCGGCTTAATTGCCAAGCGGCCGGAAGAAATGGGTAAAGCTATCATTATTCCAGCCATGGTTGAGACCTATGCAGTTATTGGATTATTGGCGACCATTTTGATGGTAAGCGGAATCGTATTATAAGTAAAATGTCCATAGAAGAAATAGATAAGAAAATAACAGCTGACGCGGAAGCGGAAGCCTCTAAAATTGGGCAAGAAGGCCAAAGCAAAATTAGCCAACTTGAAAAAGTTAATGCCCAAACCATAGAAGCGATAAAAAGCCAGATAAAAAAGGAAGCGGAGCAAGAGTCAGAAGAGATCAGACGCTCCTATTTGGTGCCGGCCAGACTTTCTGCCCAAAAAAGTATTCTGGAAGAAAAACAAAAGATCTTAAGTGGGATCTACGAAGATATCCAAAAGGAAATAAATCTCTCAAAGGCGGATTTGGCTGCGCTGCGTGAAAAAAGTGAAGTTTCTGCAGCTAAAATCTTATTTGGACAAACATGAACGATTTTTATTATAGTGTAGGAAGAGTACGATCCCTTGAAGAGGCAATGATGACCCCATCCCAGTTAGCGCGCATGGCCGGGGCACCTGATTTTGACACGGCTTTCTCGGTTCTCTCGGAAACACCTTATGCCGAAAACCTACCCAAGCTAACCCAGCCCTTTGATTTTTGTCAATTATGCGATCTGGAAATGATTTCCTTGAAAAACTTAATAGGCCATCTTGCCCCCGGAAATGAGATTCTTAATGCCCTTTTTGCTCAATTTGATTATGTAAACATAAAAATCCTCTTAAGGGCACATCTGTCTGGTAAAAATGAAGTGGAAATGCTCTCAAAAATCGGAAACATTGATCCCGACAAAATTAAGCACTATATCGAAAAAGGCCAGAAAGATATCGATGACCCAACAATTATTAGCGCCATTGACCAAGCACGAAATATTTTTGAGCAGGAAAAAGACGCTGAAATGCTAGACATTACTTTAGATAAAGCCTATTACTCGTCCCTTCTTCTAATTTTTGGCGCCTCCCTTTCTTCTCTCATCAGGGATCTGGCAAAGCATAAAATTGATCTTATAAACATTAAAATTCTTTTGCGCAGTCAAGAAATAAAAAGAGATAAGAAATTTCTAGAATTTGCCCTGCTTGAAGGAGGCTTCCTCGACAAAAATATCTTGCTAAGTCTTTTGGATAAAGCGGTCCCAGATATTGCCCAAAGATTAGCTTTCACCCCTTATTTTCCGGCTATTTCTGATGGAATTAGATATTATGCTGACCACCAATCCTTTTATCTCCTAGAAAAGCAAATGGACGATTTTATTGCTGAAAAGTTTCACCAGGCCAAATATATGAGTTCGGGAGTTTGCCCCCTGGTTGGCTTTTGCCTGGCAAAGGAAACCGAACTCAAATCTATACGTTTTATCCTAATATGCAAAAAGAATTTTGTGGACGCAGGACAAATAAAAGAAAGGCTACGTGTAAGTTATTAAATGTATAAGATAAAAATAATCGCACCCGAATATCTAATTGCTCCCCTTAAAATGTTGGGAATTGAGAACTATCCTGCAGAAGACGCAGCTTCTGCCCGGGCGGCATTGGAAAAGGCTGCAAGCATTAGAGAGCCGTCGCTCATATTCATCATCGAAAGACTGGCATCTGATCTAGCCTTTGAAATTAATAACTTAAACCAGAAACCCGATATAAATGTGGTGCTCATCCCAGACAACCGAGGAAGCACCGGACTTTCCACGTCCCAGATTGATAACTTGGTAAAAAATTCTATTGGAGCGGAGGTTTTAATTAGAAAATGATAAATGAAGGACAAATAATCAAGGTCGCGGGTCCATTGGTGGTGGCACGAAATATTCCCAACGCGCGGATGGCCGACGTGGTAAAAGTTGGCAAATTGGGGTTGATCGGGGAGATCATTGAACTAAAAGGAGATAGCGCCTCTATCCAGGTTTATGAAGAAACTGCCGGACTTGGGGTTGGCGACCCCGTTATTTCAACTGGAATGCCACTTTCTGTTGAACTTGGACCAGGTTTACTTAATTCAATTTTTGACGGGATCCAGCGTCCGTTACCTGAACTACTCAAAAAAACCGGTGACTTCATTGGCCGCGGGATTGCTGTTAATTCACTTGACCGTAATAAAAAATGGGATTTTGTACCCAAAGCCAAAAAAGGAGACAAGGTATCAACCGGGGGCATATTAGGAACCGTAGCTGAAACCTCTTTGATCGAACAGAAAATTATGGTGCCCCCAGGAGTCAGTGGCACAATCGATGAAATAAAAAAAGGCTCCTTTACTATCACTGACACAATTGCCAAAATTTCGGGCAAAAATATTTGTATGCTGCAGCTCTGGCCAGTTCGAAAACCACGACCCTTTGCCCAAAAACTCCCGGTTTGCGAACCTCTAGTTACGGGACAGCGAATCATTGATACCCTTTTTAGTTTGGCCAAGGGCGGCACCGCCGCTATCCCCGGCCCCTTCGGATCCGGAAAAACAGTGGTTCAACATCAGCTGGCAAAATGGGCCAATGCTGATATTGTTATCTTTGTGGGCTGCGGTGAGCGTGGAAACGAGATGACCGATGTTTTGATTGAGTTCCCAGAATTAAAAGATCCCAAATCTGGAAAACCAATTATGGAAAGAACCGTCTTAATTGCCAACACCTCCAACATGCCGATTGCCGCCCGGGAAGCTTCCATTTATACCGGGGCCACGATTGCAGAATATTATCGCGACATGGGTTACAGTGTTTCCCTTTCGGCCGATTCAACCTCGCGCTGGGCAGAAGCCTTGCGCGAGATGTCAGGACGCTTAGAAGAGATGCCCGGCGAAGAAGGCTATCCAGCTTATCTGGGAGCCAGGTTAGCCGATTTTTATGAGAGAGCTGGCTATGGAATCTGCTTGGGCACTGATGAGCGCCGCGGATCCTTTACAATAGTTGGATCAGTATCCCCTCCAGGCGGGGACTTATCAGAACCAGTTGTCCAGAACACTTTACGCATTGTCAAAGTATTTTGGGCGCTAGATTATTCCTTAGCCTATAAACGTCATTTTCCAGCTATTAATTGGCTGATTAGCTATTCTCTTTATTTAAATAGTCTTGAAAATTATTTCCAAAAAGAGGTAGCCGATGACTGGGGCCAATTAAGAGGGGACGCCCTGCGCCTGCTTTCCGAAGAAGCCGAACTCGAAGAAATCGTACGTTTAGTAGGAGAAGATGCGCTGTCACAAAGGGAACAGTTGGTTTTGTTTGTCACAAAATCCATTCGCGAAGATTTTCTCTACCAGAGCGCCTTTGATCCAGTTGACCAGTACACCAGCCTTAAAAAGCAACATCTTCTTCTAAAGGTAATCCTAACCCTATATGGAGAAGGCCTTTGTGCAATTGAAAGTGGTGTCGAAATTGAAAAGATAAAAAATATATCGGCTATGGCTAAAGTTGCACGCGCACGCTTTATCCCTGAGGACCAAGCCCCAAAAGAGCTTGCCGACCTTGAGGGCTTAATCAAAGGTGAAATAGAAAGCTTAAAAGGAGCCGTAAAATGACAAAAGATTATCAAACCATTACCCGAATTGCCGGCCCCTTAGTTATCGCCGATAAAATTGAGGGTGCTAAATTTGATGAAATTTGCGACATTGAACTACCCTCGGGCGAAACGCGTACTGGGCAAATCCTAGAAGTAGACGGCGACAAAGTCTTAGTCCAGGTCTTCCAAGGAACCGAAGGTCTTGACATTAAGAACACAAAGCTCCGGCTCAAAGGCCGCGGTTTAGAACTAAATTTAAGCCCAGATATACAAGGAAGAATTTTTTCTGGCCTGGGAGACCCCATTGACAAAGCGCCCCAAATCATTCCAGAGCTAAAACGCGATATTAACGGCTCCCCAATCAACCCCTGTGCACGCAATTATCCAAATGACTTTATCCAAACCGGAATCTCGGCAATCGATGGGCTCAACACCCTTTCACGTGGACAAAAACTTCCTATTTTCTCTGGATCCGGTCTTCCCCATGCCCGCTTGGCAGCCCAAATTGCGAGACAAGCCAAGGTTTTAGGGGGAAAAGACAAATTTGCCGTTGTTTTTGGGGCGATGGGAATTACTTTCGAAGAAGCAGAATTTTTCATGAGCAATTTAAGGAAGACTGGTGCCATTGAAAATTCGGTACTCTACATTAACCTGGCCAATGATCCGGCCATTGAGAGAATTGCAACCCCGCGGGTTGCACTAACTGCGGCTGAATACCTGGCCTTTGATCTTGGTATGCATGTTCTGGTAATTTTAATTGACATGACTAATTACTGTGAATCCTTGCGTGAGGTTTCTGCAGCCAGGAAAGAAGTACCCGGACGCCGCGGCTACCCGGGATACCTTTATACTGATCTGGCTTCTATTTATGAACGCGCAGGAAGAATAAAAGACAAAAAAGGATCAATTACTTTGATTCCTATCCTAACCATGCCAGATGACGATAAAACCCACCCGATCCCAGATTTAACCGGTTACATTACCGAAGGACAAATTATTTTAGACCGATCGCTAGACCGCAAGAAAATCTATCCGCCGATTGATCCACTACCCTCCCTTTCAAGACTTAGGGATAAAGCAATTGGCGAAGGCAAGACCCGCGAAGACCAACCGGCCCTGGCAAACCAGCTCTTTGCTGCTTATGCCCGCGGCCGCGAAGTGCGCGAATTAGTGGTAGTGCTGGGCGAAGCTGCCCTAAACGATACGGATAAACTTTATTTGAAATTTGCAGAGCAATTTGAAAACCGCTTCATCAACCAGGGAGAAAATGATAACCGCAGCATTATACAAACCCTAGATTTAGGCTGGGAACTCCTTTCAATTCTTCCACGTGAAGAGCTAAAACGCATCAAAGACGATATGTACGAAAAATATGGTAAGAATAAAACAAGTTAACGCAACACGCATGGAGCTCCTCCGCTTAAAGCGGAGGGCTGCCCTAGCCAAAAAAGGCCACAAACTCTTAAAAGACAAACTCGATGGCTTAATTGGCCGGCTACTTAATATTGTCAAATCCCATCGTGTTTTAAGTCAAAAAATCGAAGGTGAACTTATTAGTGTTTTCCAAAAGTTGCTCATGAGCTCAGCTTTAACTAGTAAGGATATACTTTATGCCGCCAGCTTGCTTTCATCTGCCAAATCCAGTGTTGATATCTCAATCCAAAATATAATGGGGGTAAAAATTCCCAAATATGAATTTAAAAGTGAGGGGAATCCGATTTCCTATGGGTTTGCCCAAACTCCAGGTGAACTTGACCAGGCCTTAATGGAATTTAGGCAAATACTGCCGGATCTTATATCTTTAGCAGAACATAACAAAGCCATCCAGGTAATTGCCTCATCGATTATTGAAATTAAAAGACGGGTCAACGCCCTAGAATACATCCTTATTCCGGAGCTTGATGCTTCAGTTAAACAAATTGTGATGAAATTAGCTGAGATGGAACGCAGCAACACGGTTACACTGATGAAGATTAAAGACATGGTCCGCGCTCGCTAAATCTTTTTTCTAAGCAACGAATCTGTGCTTACTGGGGCAGCAAAATCTGCTTTCACAAAAACCTGATAGCCATTATGCGCCTGATCAATAAACTCATTATCTTTAGTCCTGATTTTTGAAATTTTGAGTTTTTTTATCTCATCACTAGCCGGATCAATTATCTCAAGCGTATCCCCTACCTTAAAATTATTGCGACTGGCAATTTCTAATTCCTGGGTTTTCAAATCGTGGCCAGAAATAACGCCCACAAAAGAATAATCACGCTGGTAGCTCCCCGTAGCACTATTTTCCCGGTCATCTTCTCCAAGATAAAAGCCGGTACAATAGTTGCGATGGGAAATTTTACAAAGCTCTTGTTTCCATTCGGGATTAAATTTATATTTGGCCGGATCCTTAAAGTAAGCATCAATTGCTCGGCGATAGATGCGGGTAACCACCGCCACATAATAGGCAGATTTCATGCGGCCCTCAATTTTAAAAGAATCAATACCCGTTTTGAGAAGTTCTGGAATATGCTCTATCATACAAAGGTCCTTTGAGTTCATAACATAGGTCCCACGGCTGTCTTCTTCGATGCTAAATTCCTCATCCGGTCGACAAAGCTCCTTTAGGCGATACTGCCAGCGGCAGGGATGAGTGCATTCTCCCCGATTAGCGCTTCTGCCGGTCATGTATTTTGAAAGGAGGCACCGGCCCGAATAGGACATACACATGGCTCCATGCACAAAAAGTTCAAGCTCGACTTTGGGAGCTGCTTTTTTTATTTTTCCAACCTGTTCAAGACTTAATTCACGGCCCAGCACAATTCTCGAAAGACCCTGTTTATGCCAGAATTTTACGGCTTCATGATTTAGGGTATTGGCTTGAGTACTAAGATGAAGTTTAAGACTTGGGTATTTTTGTCTAATTAGATTAATCAACCCAGGATCAGAAACAATAGCTGCATCAATTCCAAGTTTTTTTGCTTCTTCAAGATAGTCCATCATCGGAGCTAAATCAGCATCATAGGCAAAAATATTCATGGCTAGATAAACAGCGACCTTATTTTTGCGGGCAAAAGAAAGCCCTTCTTTTAGCTGTGCTAGATCAAAGGAGGTTTGAGCTGCTCTTAGCGAAAAATCGCCAGCTCCAACATAGATAGCATCAGCGCCAAAACGCACGGCAGTTTTTAGCTTTTCAAGATCACCAGCTGGCACTAATAATTCAGGTTTTTTCACAGTAAAACTGATTATAGCATAAGGATTTATTTTTGTCGTACGAACCGTTGCAACCCTTAGAGAGAGGAAGAATTTATTTTTTTTGTATGAAGCATTGAAACCCCCAGAAAGAGGAAGAATTTATTTTTTTTCGCAGCGAGTCGGA
>JABMSE010000125.1 GCA_013204645.1 Candidatus Saganbacteria bacterium
CCCCAGAAGGAGCTGTTTTTTCTTCTTCCTGGACCTGTTTTGTTGCCACAAGGCCTTGTGGCACAATCGGACTCTCAACCTTTACCCCAACCGGCTCTTTTTTAGGCAACAAAGAAGAAAGGAGAGGCCAGTAAGTGTACGCCGCGTATCCCAGTGCTGCCACAAAAAGCCCAATTAAAATAATTTTTTTTGCCATAAATGATCAGTAAAAAGCCGTTAATAAAATATTAACGCTCAACTCCGGTTTACGCGACCCTCCCCCGGATATGTTTAGGGAATCGATCTTTACCATAATTTTCGAAGTATGCAAAATGCGCAAGAAATTATACAAATCCTTATAGCTTCCTTTGCAATTAAGGTCAAATTGAAAGCCGCCTTCTTCTTTAATAATAGGCTTAATGGCAACCAAATTCAACCCAGACTTTGATGTGGCCTGCGCCAGGGATTTTAGGACCTCAAGGGCCTTCTCTTCTTTGGGGGCTTGGCTAGTTTCAGGCATCGCACCGGTTTCTCTTCCAATCTTTTCCAAAAGTTTTATCTTAATTTCGGCGATTTTCAACTCCTGCCGATCCTTGCGCAAAGACCGATTGAGATTGTTCACATCATCCCATTTAGGAGCCAACAAAAAGGTATAAAACAAGTAAAGGAGGGCGCAACACAGTGCTATGGTTACTAACTTTTTCTCTCTATCAGATATTTTAAGCGGCGCCATTTCTCCTCCTATTTGGCTACATTTATCTCTGCTACAATATCAAAATTAAAAGCATTCTGCACATATTCTTCATTTTTTTTGGCCTCAATAAGTTTAACGCTCTTAAAAAAGTTAGATTTAGAAAGGATCAAAACAAAGCGTGAGAGCACATTCTCGGGAGCATCCCCCTTGCCAAAAACTACCCCCCAAAGGTGAACCTGATCCGGAGTTAACTTGAGCGTATCAATGAAAACATTGGAAGGAATAAGTCGGCTTATTTCTTCCATTACTCCCAGCATCTGGGTCTCTTTTTGTCGATAGGCCAGAAAAGCGAGCTTTCTCTTTTGCTCATCCTGGACAGTTTTTTCTAAAATGTTTAGCGTTTCAACCCGTGGCCGGTATTCGGCCAGCTTAGCACCGACATAATCAGATTCCTGCTTCAAAAAATACCCCTGCACCCAAAAGAACAAATAAATAAGCGCCAGAGCCAAGATAAAAACAGGAATCACGTATTGGGGCCTAAAAACCTTCTGAGCCATAGCCTTATAATGATGTCTAACTTCTCGAGGAACCAAATTAATTTTCTCGTCTAAAAGAAGGGCTGCCCCAATGGCAGCCGACAACCTTTGCAAGTTTTTTTCAAGCCCTTCCTTATCTGTAATGCTTTCATCGATTAAGAGTTCTTTTTCAATTTGAGGAACAACAATTGGAACCCCTAACCCCTCTGACAAAAAAGCAGCTAAATTTTTAGTCAAAGAGCTTCCCCCACTTAAGAAGATCTTATCAATATTAGCTTCCCCAGTTTGGCCTTTATAATATTCAAAGGTACGCATAATTTCACTTTGGACACGCTCAAGCGCGGGCCGAGCCATAGCTTGCAGTTGGCCAAAGGGAAGGTCTCGGATCTGTGGGTATTTTTCAGCATCAATTGGAATCCCGTACTCGATCTTGATTTTTTCCGCTTCTTCTGGATTAAGTTCTACACGTCCTTCGTCGGAGACCAAGACCCCGGACATAGCTAAAGTAATATTTTCCCCACCAATGTTTAACTCACGATTAAATTCTACATTGCCATGTTTTAGGATACTGATATTGGTGGTACGTTTGCCCATATAAATTACTGAAATAATCTGATCCTTATCCACTACCATCTCTTTAGAAAAGGCAGCCAGCAGGGCATCTGGCATAACCCGAATGGCGACAAGTTTTAATCCAGCCTTTTTTACAATGAAATCGATCTGATTATAAATTTTAACATTGATAGCTGCAGCTAGATAATCTATTTTTTCAGCATCTTTTTCCTGCAGGGGAAGCGGATAGTAGTCAATGATAGCTTCTTCAATGGGATAGGAGCTCTCTTCGGCAATTTTCCATTTAATTGCCTCGGCCACTTCCGCGGCAGGCATTTTTGTCAAAGAAAAAACCTTAAAAAACACATCATCTCCACCAATTACTACCTCCACATCCTTAGTTCTTACTTTGTGATCGGAAAGCAATTTACTTAAGGCTTCAGCCTGGGCTTCCTCTTTTTGAGGATGTTTATCAATCAAAGTAAAGGGGACCTCGGTTAGCCCCCAATTTTTTATTGTGTTTTTTTCGTTGACCTGTTCAAGTTCAACAAACTTTACCGAAGTAACCCGCAGGTCAATTCCTAAAATTATTCGTGATGTTGTCATTTTAATATATTTCTTCCCATTCTATAATCTCGAAAGTATCCGCACCCGCGCCCCCCCCAATACCGATTAAGGAATCAAAATCCACCAAACCCGGATGGGTGGATAAAGTTGCATTGTTGCCCACGCTAGCTAAATAGCCAGCCACCATACTACCCTCAAAATGAAAATTGTTTCCGGTTTGGGCAAAATCACCCCGAGTAAAAATCAGCCCGTAAAATTCTCCGTTGTTGCCAAAATCAATGTCTCCAGGAAAGTTGCCAAGACCAATATCTCCAGCTGTAAAAAAGACCGTCCCTTCTCCAGAACCTGGCCCTCCTATATCAAAGTTATTCCCTACATCAAAGGCTTGTGAAGAATACCAAACCCCACTGCCTCCAATATCGATATTATTATCAATGTCAATGCCCCCACCAGTAATTACACTAAGATTATCTCCGATATTTACGTTGTTTCTAACCCGAACTGTTCCGGTTGAAACAATGGTAGCTTCCCCGGCAATATTTATTATACAATCAAGACCAAAAGTCACACTACCATTAACATAAGTAGTTCCAGAAAGAGTATGGGTGGTATTATTAGGAAAAGCCAGATCACCGGAAACAGCGGCTGCAGCAACGGCAATCTCGCTATCATAGTGGGCACTTTCAAGAGTAGGTAAATTATTCGGAAGGGTAATATCTCCTTCATAAGTTCCAGTAATGGTTGTGTTGTTGCCGATATCCACATCACCGGTTGAATAAACATCACCATCAATATTCACGTTACTGCCAATGTCTAGATCTGCATTCACTAAAATATTACCGGTAATACTAGCGTTATCTCCAATATCAGTTTCCGCTCCCCCTGCTCCCTCCCCAGCATAAATCACATAATCCTCGGGGATTGATCCTCCCCCACTCGTCCTAGCAACGGTTACTTGAATCTTCCGCGAATAGGAGGTGGCACCTACAGTTATTAAGCCGGTAGAAATAAAAGTTATCTGATCAGCAGCTTCATCCGTGGTGGTAATTGAGAAAAAGCCCCCGGAAAAACTTATCGCTTCAAGCGTTACCGGGCTTGACCAATCACTGTCATCTGCCAGCTCTTTTATATAATACTCACTACCGGAACTTGCAATATAAAAACTAGCTAATGAATGATAATTTTTTACTGCATTTACTGAATCCGATGAAAGGAGTGTTGATAAAGTCACGGCCAAGAAGGTTACCGCTAAAACAATAAAAACTGCCGCAATCAAGGCAAAACCACTTCTTTTTTTGTTTCTTTGCTTGCTCATTATCCCTCCCCCCTATTCTATCCTTATTCTGGACGCAGATTCAATCACATATTTTGCACCATCATCTGTCGTAGTTAGTCTAATCTGAATAATACGAATCGCGTCCTGGGTAGTTACGTGAGTGCCGTTTTCATCTAAATATAAAACTTGTAACCCTCCCGGATCCTCAAGGTCCTCCAACAAAAGACTGGTGTTGCGAAATAGGTTAGTACTGACCTGTCTGAAATTTACCGTAGTATCATCGAGATCGACAAATTCAACTTCATCTGTAGTATAGATTGTAAT
The DNA here is from genome assembly GCA_013204645.1 of Candidatus Saganbacteria bacterium. Classification (GTDB taxonomy): domain Bacteria; phylum Margulisbacteria; class WOR-1; order O2-12-FULL-45-9; family O2-12-FULL-45-9; genus JABMSE01. The sequence goes on from JABMSE010000125.1 coordinate 3,929, forward strand.
CTCCCCTAAGTTTTTTATGCGTTTCATCTCGCGCATCATCCGGTTAAGTGCCGCCCGTGTTGAAACTGCCATCTGTCTTTGTCCCCCTACCATCCCCCAAGCATCAATCACCTCTCGAATATAAAAAGAAAAAACAAAAAAGATAATTGAGACCAGAACAATTACCATGATACTTTCAATTAGAGTAAATCCTTTACGCATGATTAATAAACTGTCCTTATTGATTCAAGCGAAGCTACCCCCTGAAGCTGTGGATGCCGAATCAGAATGGTTACTTTTTTATAGTCTGTGATAGAGCCAGCAGGTACATCCAAAGCTTCAGGGCTCACATAATTTACAACAATCTCATAAGTATAATTGCTTAAATCAGCGGAAAAGCTAGTTTCAACCTCAGAACTTATACTTCCAAAGCTCTTAGCCATGGATTCTTCGATTTTTCCCTCGGCCAGTGATTGGGCAACCGTAAAAGCATCAATATCTGCTCCCTTAAAGCCCGTATTTATAAAAATGGCAATAAGGGCATACATGAAAATAGCAATAACCAGCATAGAAATAATAACCTCGATGAGAGTAAAGCCAGATTTGTTCATTTTTAAGGTCCTACAATGACCGGCCCGCCAGGAATATCAAAAACCCGGATGCGGCCGGTATCCGGAATTATTTGAATGGTCTTGGTTTGACCAGAATATTCAATCGTTACAAAACCATCATCTACAATTTCAGCGCCGCCATCATCTAAGGGAGTACCTAGGGGATCAAAAATCACTTTGCTTCCTCCATTAAAATAAACACTACTTATCTTGGTCCCATCATAGTACTCATTTAAATCTACAACAAAATCGCTACCCAGCTGGGAAGGATTTTCAGCTAAAGTTTGCGTTACGCCATCTATTTCATAAACACTGTAGATATTAGTCGGATCTGCTTCAAAGCTAATCATATAGCTTTTGGCAGTAGAAAGCGCAGAGCTGCGGGCGTATTTTAAATCAGCTATGACCTTTTGAGTAGCCGCATCAAGCTTAACTGTCTTATAAGGATTAAGATTAAGAAAAACAAAAACCGAGAGGACCGCCATAATTAACATAACCATTACTAATTCTATTAAGGTGAAGCCCTTATATCTCATTTTAAGGAATTTTAGCACTTTATCTTGAATTGCTCAAACCTTTTAAGGCCTATTTTGTGTAATACTAATTTGGCGCAAACCCCTAGAGTTTGCAGGCCATAAACTAAACTGCGCCAGAAATTTATCTCTGAGGCTTCGGAAAAATAGCGACAAGGAATAGGAATTTCGGAAGCTCTAAAATCAAAGCTTGAAACCTGGGCCAACACTTCGGTGTCAAAAACAAAATCATCTGAATTTTTTTGATAGGGGATGGTCTCCAAAAGCTTACGACTATAGGCCCTAAATCCAGTATGATATTCTGAAAGATTCAATCTTAAAACTAAATTCTCAACCCAAGTTAAAAACCGATTGGAAATGAATTTATAAATAGGCATCCCCCCCGCTAGGGTTCCCCGCCGCCCCCCTTTGATCCTTGAGCCCAGCATTACATCCTTTTTGCCCGAAATTATAGGTTCTATCAGATCCGGGATCTTGGTAGCGTCGTATTGCCAGTCCGGATGCACCATTACAATTACATCAGCTTTTTGCTCCAGGGCTTTTTGATAGAGCATTTTTTGATTTCCGCCATAGCCAAGGTTATGTGGGGTTTTCAAAACTTCAAGTCCCAAAGATTTTGCCATCTCAACAGTCCTATCAGTGGAGCAATCATCCCCTAAGATAATGTCATCCACACAATTTTTGTCAATATCACGATAAGTCTTTTCAAGCGTTTTTTCCGCATTATAAGCAGGCATAACAACGATTACTTTTGTCTTTTTATTTTCCATTATTTTTTGCGCCTTAAGATAAGCCATTTGTCAATTACCGCTTCCTTTTCGTAATTTGCTTTGAGATATTTTATAAGCTTATCATAAGCTGCTCCGGGATGAACCCAAATAACGTATTTGGGCTTTTGCACCTTAATATCATCAAGCATTCGCAAGCGTGCCCGTTGGGCCCTTTCGCCTTTATATAATAACGGATAGTTGTAGAAGTATTTGGAGGCCGCTTTTCTCTGGCTATAAAAATAGACTTCTCCTTCTGAGCCCCAGACAAAAACCTCGTCGGAAGAGGCTGCGTTTTGTTTTATGAACCCTGCCACTTGTGGGGCGAGAGCAAAATAAGTGATTCCATATTTTTTAATTGAAATTTCTTCGGGCGACAATAGATGAAACTTAACCCGAGGGATAATACTCATAGCAAAAACTAGAGTGAGCAGAATGCAAACAATAGCCGCCAACCATAATTTTTTAATATTTTCTTTAAGCCTCAGCAGCCCATAGGCAGAAAGCAGAGCCAGCCCTGGAATAACCTGGATAAAATAATGGCCATAAAAAGTCCTTCCCATACAAACCCCCACAAATGAGAAGATGACCCAGAGAGCAAGCAACAGCAAATCCAGTTTTCGATCACGAATGAGTATATAGAAAATTGAAAAAATTGAAAGTATCCATAAAAGTGAATTCTCAAAAATGACAATCCTAAAAAGACGAGGCCACACCCATCTCTGCTCAGCGGCGTAGGCTAGATTATAAAGAATCACACCATCAATAAAATCAGGAAACCCACCCTTTAGCCAGAAATAAAGGATGAAAAGCAAGGGGAAGATCATAAAGCCGAGTAATAACATTAGCGGTCCAAAGGGAAAGGTCCAATGCCTCCTTCGGACCGAGCACCGAGCCTTTCCTCGGGACGAGGTCGCACCGAGGGGAAGAACAACGCTCGGCACGAGGTGTCGCTTCAGGTAATTATCTACTGTTTGATGTCGCTTGGGTTTTTGAAATGCTAGATACAAAGAAAAGGCAAACAAAACTAAGAAATTGGGCAAAGAGACCTGTTTTATCATCATAGCCAGGCCAGAAAAAAGGCCAGATAAAAATAATAAGACCGAATTTCCCTCCTTTTTGTGTACAGCCAGCAAAAAGCAGTAAAGCGCCAGGAGCATAGGTAAAACCATGAAAGTTTCCGTATTGGCCGAGGTGCCCTGAATATAGGGGCCCCCACAATAGAATCCATAAAAAAAGGCCGCTAAAAGACCGCCTAGGTTGCCCAGGAGCAGCAAACCAACGGCAAAAACCGCTAGGGTCGTAAGTAAACTATAGCCGAGAGTAAAAACTCGTATACTGGTTAAGTTATCACCAAAAAGTTTAAATACTCCGGCATAAATAAAATAAACTCCCGGCGGTTTGTGATCAAACACATCCCGATAAGGGAGCTCGCCTAAAAGCAATCTTTGCGCAACATAACCATAGCTACCCTCATCTCTCTCAAAGGGCTCTTTTATATAGGGAATAAACAAGACAACTTGCATAAAAAGGATCAAAACTAGTACTAAGAGGGTGGTTTTCTTAAACATCAAAATGATCTAACCATTTAAGCATGTCTCTTCCTTCTTTTTCCGCCCAGGCATTTTCCATTTCCTCAAGCACTTGCGCAACTTTCACAAAGGTATTCCTAATGTTTTTATCGGCTGGCAAGAGAGTTTGGTTTAATTTTTGATCAAGGATTTCCCAAAATTTCTCGTTCCAAATCTTGCCCGACGCTTCCAAGGCTGCATTTTTGGACGCCACCGACGCCCTAATATGGTTAACAAAGGTTTTTCCATAAGTCATTCTAAGTCCGCAATGATCCAAGATACGTTTTAAAATAATTCCCATCCATATATCGTCGAAGCGCCTATATTTTAATTCAGGACACCAGGTCGAAAAATGAACATAGGGGGTTAGCTCTCTTTTGAACCCACAAATTCCACCATTAACCGGAATTAATTGTCCTTCTGGCACAATAGTGGCGCGCGGAATATACTTTGGAGGATTTGCACTAAATTCTTTCTCATATTTGAGCTGCGTTTCGCCATCCACGTCCGGTACAGTCAGAAAAGATCCTACATGAAAAGAAACCTTAATCTCGCCTACATTTTCAACCGGATAGCCGCGCGATCGATAGTTAAGCAAGGGATCCACCCAAACCGGTACTCCACCCTCCAAAATATTACAAAACTCAGTAAAGATATTCGTATGCGCAACCGGCCTTACATCATCATCCAGGGTGACAATAATCTTATTATTATCGCGATAAGCTTGATAAAAGCCAATCTGGCGGCAACAGGGGGATTTTACATTTATACAATCCAGCAAGCTTTGCGGGGCATCATCGTGACACAAATGAATTAAATTCACATCCTTATATTTTTCAATTTCTTGGTGTAAGCCAAAAGATCTTTCTTTATTATCTTCGACAATATACACATTAACCTTAGCCTCTAATATTGGTTGGCGCCAACTATTTAGGAACTCCCTAATCTGGTCTTCGCGAATAGTGGGTACAACTAAGGCAAGATTATTCATTTATTTGTCCTTGCTTTTTAAATTTAATATAACGCTTAGCCTTTAGCGTTTGCCATAATGCTTTTGCCGCAGCAGCTAAAAGCTTGCCCTTAACCAGTGAGACGTTGCCGGTTTTTCGCCCTTGATAATCAACTGGCAATTCATAAAGCCTAAATCCACAAGATGCGACTGCTGCAGAAATAATTAAATTTGGCGCAAAGGTATCATCCGGAATTTGATTAATGATTGCCTCCAAAATGTCGGCACGCATTAAGCGATAGGGCACATTTACATCGGTAATCTTAGCACAAAAAAGCCAACCCACCGCCATTTTAGCAGAGGAGCTGATCAACTTTCGCACTAGATTTTGTTTGCGGTTTATCCTCACCCCAAAGAGAGCATCGTAATGGGCTCTCTTTTCCCAAAGCGCGGGGAAAAAAAGAGGAGAAATCTCATTGTCGCTATCGCATTGGAACACCCAGTTTGCCATCATCGCTGCCTGGTGATAGCCAGACAAAATAGTTGGGCCATGGCCGCTATTTGGCTTATGAACAATTTTGAGCCGATTATCTTTTTTGAGGCGATCCAACACCTCGGCTGTGGCATCACTTGAGCCATCATTTAATACTAATATTTGATAATTTAATTTGAGGTGACTTAAAACGGTTTGCCAGGAAGAAATAACCTCTGAGATAACTTCTGTCTCATTATATACTGGCATCACGACTATAAGATCAAATTCCGTCACAGGTTTTTTTAGTCTATCTTATCACTTTTAATAAGTCAAGCATTACGATTTGCGCCGCATACGGTAAAGATCAAAGTTATACTTACCAAAAGGCAATCCCTTTATCCATTCCAAATCATAATCTTTTAATAAACTACGCCACTTACCGCTGTAGGGAGGAATCTGGCTCCAGATATCTTTGTAAAAATAGACCTGATCAGTTTCAGCATAAATCCTATCCATTACATCCTGGCGTGTGGCATAAAAGGTTTGGGCCCCTTTTCTGCCGTTAATTACCACAATGCAGGGATCATAAGAAAGCATGTAGCTGTTCTCGGGCAAATCAGAAAGGACTTCAACCATATAGTCATGGGAGGCCCGCACATTTGAAGATTCTTCCCCAATCGGAATTGCCGGATACACCAGCACAAAAGAGCCAACCAATAAAATAATCCAGATAAAATTAAGGGCGAGAGAATTGACGCGTTTTAATAGGGTTGAATTCAAAAGTAAGATTCCACAAGCAGCTAAAATAGTAAGCGGCAAGTTTAAAATCAAAGAAAAGCGCACATCGGTGCCATAATTATAGCTCCCAGCATAGAAGAAAAGAAAGATAGTAAAGAAAACAAAAAAAGTAATGAGCAACAAACCCTTTTCCTTGAACCATTTTCTAAAGGGGAAAATCCCAATGATGGCTAGAAGGCTTACTAAAAGCGGGGTGCGGCTGTTTTCGAAAAAATAGGCGAAATTCGCCTTAAAATTACCCATAAAATGCACCCAGGAAAACATCGGAGCCCTCGTCGCCCCCCAACTTTCCCCAGCAAATGCCGCAAAAGTGGCAAATTGAGGGAGCAAAAAGACCAAAAATAGGAGCCAGGAACCGACAAAGAATTTATCGGAAAGCTTTTTTGAAAAATCCCGATCAAAGAAAAGAAAAAACTCAACCGGCAAGAGCAAGAGAAGACCTTCGGGCCTAACCTGGGCAGCATAAGCAAGAGAAAGAAGCGAAAATAGCAGAGCAAAATTATTTTGGGTACGGCCATAAATAAGTATCCCCAAGAGGGTTAAGGCAGCAAAGAAAACAAAATAGGGCTCAGCCGCTATGGTCGGCGCCCAAATAATATTTTCCGGCAACAAAACGAAGATGCCACTTGCAAAAAGGGAAAGCAATTCGTTTTTAAACAATAAATAGGCTAGCAAAAAAACCAGGAAAGCAGTTAATAATGTGAGGATAACCGTGATTCGCGAGGCTAGATATTCGCTCACCGGCAAAAAACTATAAAACAAACTAATCAGGGCCGGCATTCCGCTGGGATCCTTATTATACTCACCCTCATAACACTGATCAGGAGTTCCAAAATTAGTTTTTAAGGCGCGGCCATCAGCTGCAATGTTAGCAGCGATATTAGCATAAATATCCTCATCAAAATAAACCCGATGGGTGTCCGGAGCAATAAACCAAAACTGGCAAAAACCAACTATCAAAATCAATCCTAAAATAATCCAGGTTTTGTTACTTATTTTTTTGAGCTGGCCCAGCAGGGGGGAAAGCAGAAAGAAAAAAAGCACAATAAGTAGCACCAGGTGTAGTCTTAATGTATAGGAGACGATCACGGCCAAAACCTGGCACATAATGCCCAGCATGAAAGAGGGAATGATGAATCGAGGAACCAAAAAAAGCAATAGGATAAAGCAATTAAGCAAGATTAAAAGAAAAAAATTATCTTTGTATTTTTCAAATAAGGCTTTCATTGCTCAACCAAGAAATCGCCAATCGCCATATATTTGTTTTTTGTTTTTTTAAAGGCCTCGATTGCATTAAGGGGACTCTCCACAATGGGTTCACCATGCTGATTAAAACTTGTATTAAGGATTATGCCCTGACCGGAAAGCTCGCGGTATTTTTCAAGTAATCTTCTATATTTGGGGTTTTGCTGCCCTAATATCTGGGGGCGGCAGGATCCATCCACATTAACTACCGCAGCAAATTTATCAACCAATTCGGGAGCTATTTTATAACCCATAGTCATAAAAGGATCAGGATGAAAACTTGCATCACAAACATACTCGCTAAGATTTTCTTCTAGAATGGTCGGGCAAAAAGGCTGATACCAAACCCGTTTTTTTAAGCGGAGGTTAATGTCATTCTTTAGCTTATGCGAATCTGCCCGGGCCAAAATGCTGCGGTTCCCCAGCGCTCGAGGTCCTAACTCCATCCGGCCCTGGAACCAAAAAACAATATTCCCTTGCACTAAAAGCTTAGCTGTTTTTTGGCAAATATCGTCTTCTTTCTTAAAGTTGAGCCCGCTAGCTTTTAGCGCTTTTTCAATCTGACTATTTGCGTAGTCTCGGCCAAAATAAATATTATCAAATTTATAAGCAGCTACCCCGTTTAATTCTGAATTAGCTAACAAAGCCGCCCCAATAGCTAAACCACCGTCGCCCATGTGGGGAAAAACAAACCAACCTTTACCCGAAAACAGGTGGCGTATTTTTTGGTTGACCTTAATATTGGAAGCCACCCCCCCAGCCCAACAAAGATACTCCTCCCCAGTTTCCTTTAAGCAATTAGAAAACCATTGCAGAACAAAATATTCCAGTGCATCCTGAGCCATGCGCGCAAACTGCTCACTTGGCGTGTGCCAGAGAATCTTTTCTAAAAGTGACTTCATTTTGGAGGTAGGAACTTTAGCTTTTATCCTCATGCCTGAAACGGCAAAAAAATCAAGCATGGGATTATCCTCTTTCGGAATTGGATAAGCAAAATCCGCCAGAGCCATGACTTTTCCTTCATCTTCTAATTCGCGCATATTAAGCAGGTTGGTTACATGCTCAAAAAAGATGCCCAATGAATCCCGCGCGCTTATTCCCATTATCTTCTTTATTTTTCCCTTAGCAAAAAGATTAACGCTTCCCGACAACCCATCCCCCACCCCATCTAAGGTAAGCACCAGCCCCTTTTTGAATCCACTGCAAAAACAAGTGGCAGCATGGGCCAAGTGATGGTCAACCAGGTAGAAACGATAATCAGCAAAGCCCAACTTATTTAACTGAGATTTAAGGTTAGCATTACTTAAAGCCGTGGTAAGAAAACTTGGTCCAAACTCAGTAAAAATATACTTCATATTTTTCTGAAAAAGCATAAGCGCCGGGATGGCTTTTCTGCGGCGAATAAGATAATATTTTTCTTTAAGCGAAGGAAGCACCCTGGTCAAGGTCTTTGAAAAATCAGAGGTTGAAGCAGAAACAACCGCTATATCTAAAGGAGATAGGCCCAAATAATCTAGGCAGGCTTTTATGGATTTAGCTGGGAAACCCACATCCAACTTTCTGCCCGAGAGACGCTCCTCATTTATGGCAACCTTTATCTCAGCTCCCTCAATTATGGCAGCGCCGGCATCATGTCCGTCCCAAATCCCCAGAATTTTCATGAATTAATTATATCACAGCCTAAGAGGGCCAAGAAACAAAGCCCCTACTTAACATAATAAATTTCTATGTCTGCTACTTGCTTTGCCAAGTGCCAATCATAAGGAGGCTTTTTGATGGGCAATAGATCAAACACTTTGGCTTCCCCCACATCATGTCCCCTGGCTCCGCCAAAAACAACATAGGCGTTGTGCATTTTGTTGGGGTCGGTTTGTTCGTCCCAATAGTTGATATTGCCTAATTTGTGCCGGGTTAATATACGTAGATTATTTACCGCCAGATAGTCACCAAAAAAGGTGTCGGCCGGGTGTTCTCGGACAAATTCTGCAACCTGCCGCAAGGGCGCCAGGGATCCACGGTAAAACTTATGATCCTCATTAACATAATATAGTGAGGAGAAAAATAACAGCCCTATCAGAACCAGCAGAACAAACTTAAAGCGTTTTAGCTCCATCAACAAAAAAGAAACCAGCAAAAGCAGGGGGATAGTTAACATGGTCAAAAATCTTGGGTCTTTAAAAATCATCAAATAAGCCAAAGCGCCATTTTGCCATTTAACACTTACACAACCAAACTCAAAATAAAAGAATAAGAATAAAAGCCATAAGACTATAAAAATATTCTTACGCTTTAGCAAGCTGTATATAACAGCTATGGCACCAAAGATGCCAAAAAGACCAACCAAATTAACATTTGATCGATGGGAAGCTAAGAAGAAAAGATGTTTAATATGATAAATAGGGGTTCCCGTATTATAATAAATTTTAATTTTCGAGAAAGGCGCCCAAATCCCTACCGGTTCAACCACATACTTATTTATCAATGCCGATGAATTGATGTGGTAATTTAAAAATGGGTCTCCGCTCTGAGAATAAAAGAAGGCCGCTTCAAATAAAAAAACCAATAAGAATCCACAAACAAAAAAGGAGGCATAAAAATCTATTTTTTTTGTCCTGATACAATCAAGAACAACCTTGATTAAAAGCACAGGAATAACAATAAGGGCCGTGATTTTAACTAAATAGGCTACCCCTAACGCAACCCCGGAAAAAAGATAAAATAAGGGCTTTTTCTTTTTGCCTGCTAACAAAAACAGCAAAACACAAAGGCCGACAAAAAAGGCTAAAGGAATGTCACCTAAAATTCGCGTGGCATAAATAACATTTAAGGGATAGAAAGAAAGGAGAAAAGACGCCAGCAGACCAACTTTAACATTGAAAAGCAATTTCCCCATATAGAATATAAGAACCACCATTGCTAGAGAGGTAAAAAGAGAAAACAAAGCAGCGCTTACCTCACTTGGACCAAACAACTTAAAAAACCCGGCAACCGGATAGATAACCAGGCTGCGAAAAGAAAAGGTTTCAGCGGGATTTGCCTGATAATCAGCTGGTAAATCCTTATATTTAGATAAATTGAGCCCACCTTCTTTAAATATAATAAAAGCATTGTTGTAATATATGCCATCATCCTGGGGATCAGCACTAACCAGGCCCACAAAAAACCAGACCCTCAAAAAAAGAGCAAAAAGCAAGATTGCCAAAAGCCAGATTTCTGGGCGTGTTTTTTTAAAGGCCGAAATCATCTTAAGAAATCTCCCAAAATAGTTTGATAAGCCTCGCACGGGGTCCAGCAATTCGGGCATTCCTTTTGACGAATAGTTTGTCTTATTTTTCGTGTCTCGTCAAGATTCCACAGCCGCGAAAGATCAAAGCCGCAATTTTTTAGGTTTCCCAACTTTTTATCAAACAGCGCACAAGGATAAATATCCCCTGACGGACCAATATAGCAGGAAGCCCTAAGTGCCTGGCAGGGCAGCGGGGTTTGGCCTTTTTCAAGAAAGCTGATGAGCAACTTTAAATACTTTTTTTCGATCCAGGTATCTGGATTTGCCGGCACACGATAAAGCGCGAGAAAATTCTCTATTTCAGAAAGAGCCCCTTCATCAAAACCAGTCCCTGTTTTCAATCTCTGATTGCCATAATAATGATCTGAAAAATGGAACAAATTTACATGGAATTGGGTCAACTTAAAATCTGGCACTGCCGAGCGTATGGCAGAAATAGTTTCTTTAAGCCTTCCTAGATTTTGGGGGGAAATGGTATAACTTATAAAAGGCTGGTAGCTCGTTTTTGCAAAAATCTTTTTTAATCCTTTAAATGTTTCGATGGCTTTTGTAAAACTTTTCGCCACCCCCTTAATTTTTTCGTCAATTTCAGGCGGCCCTTCGATGCTTACTCCAATAGCAAACTTGGGTATTGTTATAACTGATCTGATCTTTTCGGCCTCTTTAAGATAGTGCTCTGGACAAAGACCATTCGAAGTAAAATTTAAAAAATAAAGCTTGGGGGTTTCAGCAGTTATGATCCGGATAATATCGACTAAATCAGGACGAAGGAAAGGCTCGCCCCCAGTTAGATTAATCCAGGAAAACTTGTTTTTTTCAAAAAACGTAGCAATCTCATCAAGGCTTAATTCGTCTTTTTTTTCTCTCTGCCAAATATTGCAGGTGCTGCAGCGACCATTGCAGCGATAGGTAATGGCAAAAGTAAGTTTGTAGGGATCAGCCAAAAGATTGAAGTTAGAAAAGAGAGCTTGTTTTCCCAGATTTAAAAAAGGAAGAAACATTATTTTCTAAAAAGCTCCTTTAGGATTCTCTTAAGAACAATAGCGCCATCACGCGCTACCTTCAACTTGCCGCTGCCCCGGAAGCGCAGCTTCTCAAAGCTTGGAACCTCAAGTACAGATAAGTGGGCCTTGGCTGCCTTAATGGAAATTTCGGTTTCAATGCCAAAGCCGTCTGATTCTAAAGAGAGCTTAGGGATTATATCTCGTCTCAAGGCGCGGTAGCCATAACATAGATCAGAATAATTCATACGCCACAACCGATTAACCAGGTGGACCAATGCTTTGTTGCCTAATTTGCGGATAAAGGTAATGTCTTCGCTTCCCCCTCCCTGGATAAAACGCGATCCCATACAAATATCATAGCCCGCCTCTATCCCAGAAACCAGCAAGGTGAGCTCAGTGCTTAGATGGGAACAATCAGCATCCATCATTATAATAATCTCTCCCGAAGCCATCTGCATTCCCTTACGCAGCGCCGATCCCTTGCCTTTTTCATCAAAGAGAACCGTTGCCCCAAATTTCTTGGCAATCGGAACTGTCTTATCAGAAGAATGTCCATCAACTACTATGACTTCATGAAGCCCCAGGGGCAAACTTTTCAAAACTAATCCCAGATTGCCTTCTTCATTTAAAGTGGGGATGACCAAAGAAACCTTTTTTGCGTCAAACATTTAAAAACCTTTATTTTCTTTTTTTCAAGAAATAAGCAGATATAACAATTATTATGCCTAAAAGAATGAGAATAATCGCTGCTACTCTAACTTTTTGTGGTGGACCATCCGTGGTTATCAAAACGTGGCCGGGGATGATTTGGGTAGCATGGATGCCATCTTTTTCATATTGAGAAACACAATAAACCTGGTAATTACTACCATTTAAAGCTGAAAAGTTTTCGACCGGGAAATTTATCCTGGCAGTTTCATATTTAGAAATTATGCTTTCATGCAAGGGCTTATCAGCCGTGAGTTCATTGGGCACAAAAATACGGGATGAAACTTGTAAATCAGTTCCGCCTAAGTTTTTTAGGTGCGCGGCCAGTGTACCTTTTTTAAAAAAAGCAAGAGACTTGAGTTTGCCAAAGAGTTCAGGGGCAACCTCGAGGACCTTATAATTAAAAGTTTGGGCTAGCAGGGCTGAAAAGGGATATTGGTTGGCGTCAGAGTAATGCATTTTAACGACTAAGGGGTAGCTTCCCGGGCGTTCTATATCAAGCCTAATCTTTTTCGACGCACGATAAACAGCTCCTCGATCAAGTTCTGGAATTTTTCTAAAAAGGACGCGTTTTCCTGCTAGATTAACCTCAGCGAAAACATTGTAGGCTGCCTCGTCCCCGGCATTCGTTGCCTCAAGTATCACCTCAATAGTGTTACCTGAAACCTTCGACGTAACTGCTGTTTCAAGACTTATAAAAGAGGCAAAAGCAGCCGAGGCACAAATAAACAAAAATAATGAGGAGGTAAATAGTTTTTTCATCCGGGAAGCACCACTTTACGAAAATCAGCCACCTCAAGATATACTTTTTCGAGCGCGCCCAAGAGAGCCAAACGATTTAATTTTAGCCTTTCTTCTTTATGCATAACTAAGACCTTATCAAAAAATTTCTCGATAGGATCGGTAAGCTCTGCCAAAGATCTTAAGGCTTCCCCCCAGTCTTCGGCATTAATGGCCTCCCCCACTTCCCAATTTACCTTCATATAAAGATCAAAGAGATCTTTTTCTTCTTTTTCTTCCAAATCCGCTTTAATCACTTCTTCGCGAACAACATCCGTTGCAATGCGCGAGATACGATCCGCTGAAGCAACGATACCCGGAAACCATTTTTCATTAACGTGATTATTCAATATTTTAGCTTTTTCAACTGTATCTAAAATATCATTGAAATCCCCCAAGGCCGCATCCACAATATCATAGCGGATACCCAAATCTAGAAGAACGGGTTTCAATCTTTTTGCCATAAAGTCTAGAATTTGCCCTCGAATTTTAGCAAAATCCTGATATCCCGTCTCACCCTGCTCAAAAAGGTAAGCCAAAAAGACCGGTTGATAAAGCTTATAGCTGTGCTCAATGAGTTCGTCCAGTAAAATATCAAGCTTCTTTTCGACAACAATACGTATTATCCCGTTAGCAGCTCTGCGCAAAGAAAAGGGGTCCGCCGATCCCGAAGGAATCGCCCCGATACTAAAGCAACCAACCAGAGAATCGATCCGGTCGCAAATGGCCACACACATTCCACAAAGCGACTCAGGCAACAAATCCGCAGCGTGCCGGGGCAAATAATGTTCAAAGATGCCCAGGGCCACCCGGGGATCCTCTCCTGAAAGTATGGCGTATTCGCGACCCATAATGCCTTGAAGAGTTGGGAATTCATAAACCATCATCGTGGTTAAATCCGCCTTAGAAAGCTCGGCAATTCTTCTGGCAACCTTTATTTGCTCGGCGTTAAGCTTTAAGCGTTTCCCAACCCATTCTGAAAGCTTTGCCATCCGCTCTACTTTATTAGAAATCATACCCAGCTTGTCAAAAAAGGCCACTTTTTCTAAATCTACTGCCCTTAACTTTAAGGGTTCTTTTTTGTCTTCTTCAAAAAAGAATTTCGCGTCCGAAAGGCGCGCTCCCAGAACTTTTTCGTTGCCCCCCACCACCTCTTTATGGCTACAGCCATCAGTTATAACCACAAATTTATTAATCAGCTGGCCAGATTTGTCGGTTAAGGAGAAATATTTCTGATTCTTCTTCATGGAAGTAATCAAAACCTCTTGCGGCAACCCTAAAAATTTCTCGTCAAACTCTCCAAGATAAGCAATTGGATTTTCAACTAAGAAAGTAACTTCAGCCAATAAATCTTGTTCTACCAGCGCCGCTGCCCCAACTTTTTTAGCCAAACCCTCTACTTGTTTTCTAATCAATTTCTTGCGCTCCTCCGGGTCAACCACAACGCCAAGTTTTTGCATTAAATTCTTATACAATGACAATTCCGCACTTTTTAGCTTCGAACTTTTACTTCCTGTTTTTAGATGCCTGTGTCCATGGGTAACACCCCCGGATTCAACCCCAGCCAAGAAAAAACTGACTACCTTATTTCCACACAAGGCCACCATCCAATGGATGGGCCGAATAAACTTAAAATCTAGATTGCCCCAACGCATTGCTAAAGGCTGATAAAGGGATGAAATTATCTCAGGAAAAACTTTAGCCAGGACCTTTTCGGTAGGCTCTCCTTTTTGCACTATTTTAGCAAAAACATAGTCGCGACTACCAACCGGCTTAACCTTTAAATCCTTTAGCGCAACCTTTTGCTTTCTGGCAAAGCCTAGGGCAGCCGGGGTGGGTTGCGAGGACGAATCAAAGGCAATTTCAGCCGGGGGGCCTTTCACTTCTTGTGACAAATCATTTTGTTTTTTGGCTATGTTTTCAACAAATAAAACTAGGCGACGGCAAGTCCCCAGGGTTTCAATTTTAGAAAACGAAACCCTACCCTCAACCAGTTTTTCCTCGGCCTTCTTTTTTAAGTCTTCGAGAAATCCTGGCATAAAACGCGCAGGGATTTCCTCACAACCTATCTCAAGCAGGGCATTAATTTTGCGACTTTGGACCTTAGACATCAGACACCTCGTGCTGAGCCATATGTTTATCCTCTGTGCGAAGCATTGGACTCCTCCATATAAAGCCTGGCACATCTGCGTGCCAATTTGCGGATGCGCAAGATATAGGCCATTCTCTCTGTAACAGATATGGCACCGCGCGCATCCAAAACATTAAAAACATGCGAACATTTTAAGAGATAATCATAAGCAGGAAGGACCAACTGCTGGCCCAAAAGATGTTGGGCTTCTTTTTCAAAAACGGCAAAAAGCCCACTTAAACGTTCAATATCGGCTACTTCAAAATTGTATTTTGACTGCTGCTTCTCTTGGGACAAATAGATGTCCCCATACTTGACTCCCTTGGTCCATTCGATATCATAGACACTGTTAACTTTCTGGATAAACATAGCGATGCGCTCCAAACCATAAGTTAATTCGACCGAAACCGGTTTGCAAACTACTCCCCCACATTCCTGAAAGTAAGTAAATTGGGTAATTTCCATGCCCTCGGCCCAAACCTCCCAACCGGTTCCCCAAGCTCCCAAGGTTGGTGATTCCCAATTGTCTTCTACAAAACGCACATCATGTTTAGCTGGTTCAATCCCAATGGTACGTAGGGAATTAAGATAAACATCTTGGGCATCAAGCGGGGATGGCTTAAGAATTACCTGATACTGAAAATAATGGAAAAGGCGGTTGGGATTTTCCCCGTAGCGGCCATCCGCAGGGCGTCTTACCGGATCAATATAAGCAACTTTCAGAGGTTTCTCTCCTAAAACCCCAAAAAAAGTAGCCGGCGACATTGTCGCCGCTCCCTTTTCTAAATCATATGGCTGGCGGATAACACACCCATATTTATCCCAATAATTGTTCAGTTTACTAATAATTTGTTGAAAAGAGAGCTTTTTCACGATACAATTATAGCACGACAGGTTGTGATTACAAGTCTCTTGTTGTGAAGGAGAAAATATGCAAAAAGAATCTATTAAGAAAATTGTTGAAGGATCTGATTTGACCCGGCAAGAAGCTGCCCTGACCATGGACACCATCATGCAGGGAAATGCCACCCCCTCCCAAATTGCCGCTTTCATTACTGCCCTGCGTATGAAAGGCGAAACCGTGGATGAGATCACCGGCTGTGCAGAAAAAATGCGCGAGCATGCCACCAATATTTATCCCCAACAAAAGAATCTCGTTGATACCTGTGGAACCGGAGGGGATGCATCCGGAACCTTTAATATTTCAACCGTGGTTGCTCTGGTCGCTGCCGGAGCAGGCATCCCAATTGCCAAACACGGCAATCGATCAGTATCTTCGCGCTGTGGCTCCGCAGATGTCTTGGAAGCCTTGGGTGTAAAAATAGATCTTGAGCCAAAGAAAGTCGAAGAATGCATCAACAAAATAGGAATTGGCTTTATTTTCGCTCCCAAGTTTCACCAGGCCATGAAATATGCTATGCCCGCGCGCAGAGAAATCGGTATTCGAACTATTTTCAACATCCTTGGGCCCCTAACCAACCCAGCCAACGCCAGCGCACAAGTGCTCGGTGTATTTCATCCCGACTTAACCGAAGTCATGGCCAGTGTCTTAGCCAATCTAGGCGTAAAACATGCTCTGGTAGTGCATGGAATGGATGGCCTGGATGAAATCTCAATTTCGGACAAAAGCAAAGTTACCCATCTAAAAGATGGGGAAATAAAAAATTATTTTATCAAACCTGAAGATATGGGAATTGCCAAAGCCAAAAAATCCGATATCCTGGGCGGATCCAAAGAAGAAAACGCCCAAATCGCCATTGAAATTTTAAGAAACGAAGATAGGGGTGCTAAACGAAATATTGTCCTAGCTAATGCTGCCGCAGCTATTCTGGTTGGCGGCAAAGCTTTGGATCTAAAAGAAGGCTTAAAACTGGCTTCCGAGTCAATTGATTCTGGGGCGGCTTACAAAAAGCTGGAAGAGTTGATTGAGTTTACGCAGAAAAACTGATACCAACTCGTTTTCTTATTTTTCCTCTAGCACCAATGGAATCCAGGTGTTATAATACTTACGTAAAAAAAACGCCTGAAATTTCACTATTTTAAGGATATATATAATGTACATAAAAGCAGAAAAACTGGTAAAAAAATACGGTAAAAAGGTAGCGGTTGATGGGATCTCGATTGAAGTGAAACAAGGAGAAATTGTAGGGCTCTTGGGACCCAATGGCGCAGGAAAGACCACTACCTTTTATATGGTGGTAGGCCTGGTTCGCCCAAATTCCGGCCGCATATTTTTAGATGAAAGAAATATAACCCCTCTTCCCATGCACCGCCGCGCACGCATGGGGATCGGCTACCTCCCCCAGGAACCATCAATTTTCAGAAAACTCTCTGTTGAAGATAACATCCTGGTGCTCTGGCAACTTATGCCCGGACTCAAAAAAGAAAACTACGAGAAAAATCTGGTCGCCCTGCTGGATGAATTAGGTGTGACCCATCTTCGCAAACAAAAAGCTTATACCTTATCGGGGGGAGAACAGCGCCGGGTTGAAATTGCCCGGGCCCTCGCCACCCATCCCTCTTTTATCTTGCTGGATGAACCTTTCACCGGCATTGACCCCAAGACTGTATCTGATCTGCAAGAAATCATAAAACATCTAACCCAAGATAAAGGCATTGGCATCCTAATCACCGACCATAATGTACGCGAAACCCTGGCCATCACTAATCGAGCCTATATCATCCATAAAGGCGAAATTATGGTCTCAGGCAATTCTAAAGTAATTGCCGAATCCGAGGAAGCCAGAAAATTATATCTCGGGGATAAGTTTGAACTATAGTATTTTTTACATTCATTAGTCATTATGATAAAAATATTGGATCGTTATATCTTCAGAGAGCTGATTGAACCCTTTCTCTTTGGGCTCGGGGCTTTCACGGCCATCCTTTCTGCCAGCATGGTTCTTTTTGAGTTGGTTCGCGCCGTAATTTTAAGAGGCATGCCCTTTATCATTGCCATGCAAATCTTTGTTTATAAACTTCCCAGCATTATTGTCTATATTTTTCCCATGGCAACCCTCCTGGCCGCCCTGCTCGCTTTTGGAAGACTTTCCAACGACTCAGAAATTGTTGCTTTCCGCGCTTCGGGAATATCCCTTTACCGCTTGATGGTCCCGGTCCTTTTCTTGGGATTATTGGTTTCCTTTACCAACCTGGCTTTTTCAGAAATTGTGGTTCCCGAAGCCAATAAGGCCGCTAAAAATTTATTAATTGAAACCACCACCACGCGCTCCCCGAAAATACAAAAAAACATATTTGTTCCTGAACTTAAAAACGGGGAGCTAAAAAGGATTTTTTACGCCGAAACCATGCAGGGAAACTCAATGCAAGACGTAATTGTCCAGGAATTTTCAGAGGGAAAATTAACCCAAATTCTAACTGCCAAGGAAGGGATCTGGGACCGAGAAAAAAATAAATGGGTCTTCAAAGACGGAATCATCTACCTTCTCTCCGATACAGGGGAATATAAACACCTCATAAAATTTAAGGAACAATCAGTTGCCATAAAATATTCTCCGGCCGATTTTGCCGTTGGGGATCGCAATCCAGACGAAATGACTATCTCGGGACTGCGGAACTATATTTCACTCAAACAGAAAATGGGGGTAGATGTAACCGATTACAAAATTCAACTGAATATGAAAATGGCCCTCCCCTTCGCTTCGCTGGTCTTTGCACTGCTCGGCGCTCCGCTCGGAATTACTTCTCGCCGGGCCTCATCTTCGCTGGGACTAGGCCTCTCTATCCTTGTAATTTTCTTCTACTACATCGTAACCTTTATTAGCATGTCAATTGGCGAACTCAAAATTGTACCGCCGGGCTTTTCTGCGTGGCTACCCAACATCATAACCGCAAGCGTGGGCTGGTATATTCTCTATAAGGCTTCAACAAGATAATGCTAACATTTGGGATTCAAATAATTTTAATTGTCCTGGTGATTGCCGGGGTGGCTGCCCTGGTAGGCGATTATATCGGCAGATCAATTGGCCGCAAACGCCTAAGTTTTTTAAAACTTCGGCCTCGCTATACCGCGATCATTTTCACCGTGCTTACCGGCGTGCTGATTGCTTTGGGCACCATAATTATTTTATTAGCTGTCTCCCAAGATGTGCGCACTGCGCTCTTTGGTCTTGAGGATTTAAAAAAAGAACTGGCCGATAAAAGCTTAAAACTTACCGAAACCAAAAAAGAGCTCTTGATAAAAACTACCGAGAGCCGAGAAATTGATGCACAGCGAGAACGGTCTGAGCTAGAACTGGCTGCCTTCCAAAAAAAACTGAACGCTTCTAAGCGGGAAATTTCCACTTTAGAAGAAACAAAATCCCGACTTAAACGAGAAATCCAGGCTGCCCGCAAAGGAACGGTTTTGTTTGGGGTGGACGAAGTTATTCTGACTTCAACTATTATGGCAGGACCAGAAAAAGAAAAGCTGGAAACTGGCCTAAAACAAATTCTTTCCGCAGCCGATGCCTACGTTAGAAGCTTTGGAATCCCCACTGATAAACACTTGATTTTTATGAACCCAGAAGATTTTTCCGCGGCCGTCTCAACTCTTTCCCAGCGCGGCGGAGAAAATATTGTAAGTGTAATTGCAATTTCCAACACGGTCCTTGGCGAGGAAGTTCCGGTGCGTTTTTCTCTAGCAGAAAATAAATTGGTTTACCCTGAAGGATCAGTTATTGCGCAAACAACCATCCCCGCATCCCTTTCTATCCCGGAAATTGAGCAAAGAATAAAAGGGTTACTCTTACTTGCCCACCAAGATGCCAAGGAAGAAGGGATCGTAGGTGATGCAAGTGGATCCATAGGAAGCATTCCCTACTCTCAAATCTATGCCCTGGCCAAGAAAATCAAGGCTTATAACAAAGGAGTTACGCTACAAAGTATAGCCAAAACAGACACATCACGCATGGGGCCGCTTCAAATAGAATTTAAGATTCTCTATAAATAATATGATTTTAGCTATTGACCCGGGAAGGGAAAAATGTGGCATCGCAGTTCTGGACAATGACGGAAGGGTTATTTGCAAACAAGTTGTCTTGCGGTCTCACGCCATAGCGTCGGTCATATCCCTGATGGCCAAATATAGTACTTCGGCTCTGGTGGTAGGAAGGTCCGCCTCAGGCAAAGAAATCGAAAAAAACCTTTTAAGATTAGATCTTAGGACAAACATAATCTTTGTTTCAGAAGAGCAGTCAACCCTCTTAGCTCGAAAAAGATATTGGAAAGAAAACAAACCCCAGGGACTTTTAAAACTTATACCCACTTCAATGCGCTTCCCCCCCATCCCGGTCGACGATTATGCGGCAGTTATCTTAGGGGAGCGCTATCTCAAAGGTTAACACTCGTCTCGTGTTTAGCTCTGTTTTTTTAAGAATCCGGCCAAAGGGATCAATAACAGCAGAGATACCAGTGTTTGCCACAAAAATTACATACTTGCGATTCTCAATTGCCCTGAAAATAGCTGTATTTAAATGGAAATAAGGAGCCGCCGAATTGCCAAACCAAGCATCGTTGGTAGCTGTTAATATGAAATCTGCCCCTTGGCTAGCCCTCTCTCGAATTAGGCTTGGAAAAGTGGATTCAAAACAGATTGCCGGCGCAATTTTAAGGTCGCCAAGGATAAGCATTTTAACTTTTGGGTTTGAATCAAACTGATTATCGTAATAGCCTACCCCCTTAAAAATGGGATATAAGATTTGAGAAAAAGGCAGGTATTCAGCAAAAGGCACCAGGTGCTGTTTATCATAGCGTGAAACTACCTCCCCACTGGGAGAGATACAGACAAGTGAATTATAAGTTTTACTCCCAATATAATGCGGGGTTCCAAAAATAATCCATGCCCCCGTATCCCGGGAAAGTCGCCTAAGGCGGGGCAATAATTGTGAATTATGTAAGAGATACGAAAAAACAGAAGTTTCCGGCCAAATAATAATATTGGGTTTCTCTTGGGCTGCTTTTCGACTTAATTCTTCATGAACTTTGAAAACCGGAATTATCGAAGCTACCGACATTTTTTCTTCCTGATCAATATTAGGCTGGATAAGGGCAATTTTTAATGGTCTAAGTGAAAGGGGTGGATCTTGCCTTAAAACATAAAACCCATATCCCAGGGCTAAAACAATTAAAAGCAGTGAAATAATTAAGCCTTGCCACTTTCGTCTGTCCAACAAAAATTGGGCCAATGAGGCATTAACCAAGACAACCAAAAAAGTTATTCCATAAACGCCAGCAAAAGAGGCAATTTGGATTAAAGGTAATAGGTCGACTTGAGAATAGGAAATATCCCCCCCAGTTACCCCAAATGGCCCCCAAGCCCTTATCCATTCAATGGCCGCAAAGAGGAAGGCCATAATAATCGGATAGACAACTCTTTTGGGGTTACCCAAAAAATAGGCTAAAAAGCTAAAAGCTAAAATGAACAAGGTTTGATAGAAAACCAAGCCCACCCATCCCAAGGCAATCCACCAAGAAACAAAGCGAAAAAGCGACCACATCCAGGATAAATGTATAGCAAAGAAAAAAATGCCAAAGAAAAACCCACAAAGCAATGCTTCTTTCAAGTCCTTGGCTTTTATTAACGCAACAAAAAATGGCACCAGGGCAAGAAAAGCTAGCCAATAGAGATTAAATTTGGGAAAAGCCAAGGCAAGCAGCAGCCCGGATACAATAGCTAATAACATCACTCCATCTCAACCCTTAACTCAAGGATATCCAGGCTGACATCAACATCTACATCTTTAAAGGCCGTAACCACTTGGATAGAACCGGAAAGATAAGAAATATAATTATCCGTCGATGGCAAATGATCATAAGGGATTTTTTCTTCCCCATCCGGCCACGACACACAAATAAAGTCGAAATAGATCTTGGCCGGAATAGGATCAAAGATTTTTCCCAAAAGAAAAGTGAAACTAATTGTATCGCTAATTTCTCCCAAAGTTGCAAAAACTTCCCTCGTTAGCGTTTGCCCCTCTACAAAGGGTCCGCACACTACTGAATATCCACTGGGATCAACCACGATATAGCCAGACCAGGTATCAAAAAAATTGCTGTAATAGGCTTCCGCGCTGCCCGTCTCGGGAGTCATTCCTGGTTCAATAAATTCCGGGGCCGACTCAATAATATCGGGAGGAGGCAGCGGTACCTTATAATTTGAATCATCCGAGAAGACCATAAAATAACGATTATTCTCTACATCCATGGTCCCAGCTAAGCTCGCGGAAACTCTCATTTGTTCGCCGTAGTTGACCACTGGAGTTACGGTACGCGCACATCCAAAGGCAAAAGTAAAAATGCAAAATGCAAAAATACACTTTAAAATCAAAAACTTTTTAATTTTTAACGCCTCGACATTGCTCGGCGTTAAATCTGAGCTCTGTCGAAGATTTACTTTTGCCTTTTCAACTATCATTAGTACCTCTTAATCGATCCTTCTTTTTTTAACCCCTTAATTTCCTTTTCAAGACTCTCCATATAGAAACCCCGACCCGAAGACATCCCAATAGGCTCATCTGGCAACGCCTTCAAACTAAAGCTAATACTAAATTCTTTGCGAAAATCAGAATAGGTGTATTGTAATTCCCAGCAATGCAGGTCTTTAACAATTATTATATCACGAACCTTAAACTGCCCGGTGCCAGATTCGTAGACCTGACTTAAGCGAAAATGCCATTGATTGAGCTGGCCTCGTAAAAGGAAAAGATCATACAAAATGCTTCCGGAGTTAATATTACCAGTGTTAATATCACTAACACTTGAAAAGGTAAGATCTAAAAAAGAGGAGGGAGAAAGACTCAAGCTATTTATAAGATTCTTATAGCGCTTATTTTCGATATCCCACCCCAAACGTGATCTCCAAGACAACCTTGTGCTAGGCTTAAACAACAAATTGCCATTAACATCAAACCAAGTATGAGTTTGCCAGTTATGACCGGAATCAAGGGTTAAACGCACCTTATTCAAATAATAAAAGGTCATGGTATCTACCAGGCTGTGATAATTGGTAGAAAGCTGATCAAACAAAAAAGGTGTATTTCCGTCACTTTTGCCTTTTCTATAATAAATGCTATTCTTAAAAAAATCAAAAAGATCAGTGCTTAATTGTGCCGATTCACGATAAGTATACATCTGATCACCGGGCCCATAAAGAAATTGATCTATTCCTGCCAACAAGGTAGCCGTTGTCCCAAGTCCCAACTTAAGGCTTTTCTTTGCATCCAAAGTAGCCTGATAGCGCTCAGTTGAAAAATCACGGTTGGCAGCAAGTGCTGAAACATAGGCTACCTCATGATAATGCCCATAGCCAAAGGAAGGGGCTAATTTAAAAAAAGTAAAATCAAGCGCCTTGGGAAAAACTACAATTTCTGGCTTCTTTTCCAGATATTGAAAGGAATCATCGCCTAAATAGCTGTCTTCATCCAGATCAATATAAAAGTTCTCCGTAAAGCGCCATGAATATTTTTTTTCCCTACCAACAATCTCAACAAAAGGCTCCAAGCGCTCATCCCCTGGCTCCCCACTGTCCGCCACATTGTTATAATAACTGGCGCGGGTAGTAAGCATCACGCGATCAGAGAACAAGGGGCGGCGAAACTGAAACCTTTGAGAAGCACGAATCCATTTTGGATCACTTTTTGAAAAATCGTAATTAAAATTATAATTGGTAGATATTTTTTGATAGGCCTGGGAAAAGGCTAGAGAATATTTCTGAAGAGAAG
This sequence comes from Candidatus Saganbacteria bacterium, assembly GCA_013204645.1. Lineage (GTDB taxonomy): Bacteria > Margulisbacteria > WOR-1 > O2-12-FULL-45-9 > O2-12-FULL-45-9 > JABMSE01. The sequence goes on from JABMSE010000125.1 coordinate 27,486, forward strand.
CGATGCGATCATCAAAGGTCTTTAAATTTAGATTCCAGCGCGCGGAATCTTTAAAACCCAAATCCATTCCAAATCTGGTCTGATCCCTTCTGCCGGAAGGGATCAGATAGGTAGTACTATAATCATGCGAAAGTTTCAAGGTGGTAGCAGAATTAAGTTGCTTGGTGTGGTTTATACGCGTTACCCAATCAGTTATGTGGGTATCCTTTTCTTGAAGATGATATAAATAGAGGGAGCCAGCACCCAACGCCCCCAGAGCATAAGGTACTTGAGATCCTAGCCCTAAGCCCTTCTTTTGCATAAGATCCACATAAAGGATGCCATAAGGATACCCCCAAGAAGATTTGATAAAATCCCCTTCTACTTGATTGTGCCCAAATACCCAGTTTTTTTCTCTTTTTTTACTCAAATCATAAACCATATAGGGCATGAACCAAACCGGCAGCTTGCCGGCAAAAAGATAAACATTTCTTCCGACTATCTTGTCATCGGGGTAATATTCAATTTTGTCCGCCGTAAAAAAGAAATGGGGGATTTTATACTCACAAGTAGTCACTAATCCATCCTCCCCCAGCATTTTGTTTCGCAAATCAACCAACTCACCGGAGCTAACAAAAAGGCTTCCCTTTATTCGGCTAGGAGAAAGTTGGGATGAAAAATTGGAAAAGGTAGAAAACTGTGTATTAGCATCATAGCGGACCTTGTCCGAGCGGGCCTGATAATCCTTGGCAATCATTAAAACACGACCCTCAGCAGTTGCAATATTTGTTTCTGAATCAATCGACACCTTATCCGCATAGATAATTATTTCTTTTAATTTGATCTCAACTTTCCCGGTGGCTTCAATTATTTTTGTTTCTTCAATATACTTTAGATTTTCGGCCTTTATATTAACCGGAATGTCTTGGGCAAAAAGAGGAAGGACAAAAAGAAATAATAAGTAACAAGTAATAAGTAACAAGTAAAGGAATAAATTATTTATATGATGTCGCAAAACAACTCCATCATGGGATACTTAGCTACGCAGACTTATACATAAGCCGTTTCTCTGAAAGCTCAGTTAACACATCAAAGTTCCCCGGACGTCTATAAAGATCAATCGCTCGCCTGATCTCCCCTTTAAGATAACAGATGTCCCCCAGATTAATACAAACGCCGTTATTCTCGGGATCAAGCGTATAAGCCTTTTCTATTTCAGAACTGCCGCGATCAAAATCCCCCAGCATAAAATATATCAGCCCTAGATTATTGCGAAAAACAACTGAATGGGGTTCAATCTGAACCGCACTTTCTAGTTTTATCTTTGCCTCAGCAATTTTACCCTCTTTGACCAAGGAAACCCCTAAGTTGTTTAAGGCAGTGGCAAAACCCACATCCAAGCTAACGGCTAGCTGAAATTCCTCCAGGGCCGCCTTATACATTCCTTTCATAAAATACTCAAATCCAGAAACATTATGGTTCTGCCCAAAAGAAAGACTAACCTCTTCTTTGCGACTTCCCTTAATATTTTTGCCCTCCCTTCCCCAAAGGACTACCATACGATTAGTTTTGGGATCCGACAATACCATAAGCAAAGCTTTGCCCTTAATGCTTTTCAAGCTAGTTGTTTTAAGATATTTGACCCTTTTCTTTAAGGCTCCAAAATCAATATCCTCCTGAAGAATAGATTCATAAACCTTTAAAGCCTTGTTAATCTGGCCTTGTGCTTCGTGACAAGTCCCAAGATTAAAACGAACAGTACGGATAAAATCGCAAAGCTCCAGAGGGGCCAACTCCAAAGCCTTGTTGAATTGGGCAGCAGCTAAATCGAAACGCCCCTCCCCCCGATATATTCCCCCTAAAAGATTGGCTGAAAAAGGAGCCCGGGATTGGTCCTTTTGGGCGATCTGTAACTGACGAATAGCTTCTTCCCGTAAATCTTTTTCAATATAGAGTTTTGCTAAATCGAGATGAAAAGAAATCCTCCAGGGGTCCTCAATTAATCTTTCGCGTAGTTTTGAAATTTCCAAATCAATTTCCTTTTCTTTTGCCTTTTGATATTCATTCTGGACCGAAACATTAAAGGGATCAATCAAAAGGGCCGTATGTAAAACCTTTACTGCCTTGCGACAAAGCTTCAAGTTGGAATAGGCTTCCCCCAAAAGGAGATAGGCCTCTGAAAATTTTTTATCGACCAAAATAATCTCTTCGGCGCATGTCACAGCCTTCTGAAAGTCGCCCGACGCCAGGTAAGCCCTTCCCAGAACTAAACGTGCCAAAAGGAGTTGGGGGTGGGATTTAATAACATCTCTACATCTTAAAATAACTGAGGAGGCAGAGCTTGGATCCATCTCTAACATATTCTTAAATTCGTTCAAGGCTTCTTTTATCTGATTTTTATATAAGAAGGCCTCTGCAAGATATGCTCGCGCCAGGACCTGGTTGGGACAAAACTCCAAAACCGCCTGATAGCCACGCATTGCTTCTTCGATTAACTCTGGCTTAGCCCGCGCCAGCCGATAATAGTTTTCAATCGCCTCGCTGAAATTTCCCTGTGTTTTAAGGACCTCTGCTAAAGCTAAGGTGGCAGAAGGGTGACCAGGATAGTTTTTCAAGATCAGCCTTAATTTGGAAACGACGCTATCGGTCTTGGTAGCATCTAAACGTACAATCTCAGAAAGTTTTAAAACCGCGGCGTCGGGCTTAATCGATACCCGATAAATATCCGCCAGGATTTCACGAATGAAAACATTTCCCTCTAATTTCTTCAAAAGATCTTCAAGGCGCTGAATCACTTCATGACTAACTTCGGGGTCATCGGAGAACATTTCCTGGTAACTTTTTGCTGCACGATTATATTCCTCGGTACGCGTAAAAAGTTCTCCTAAAATGCGTAAAATCTTTTTATCCCCGGGCCGATAATTTAAAATATCTTCATAGAAGGTTATGGCTTCTTTTATGCGTCCCTTTTCAAGATAAGCCCCAGCCAGGTTTTCTGAAAGAGAAACGTCGGAAACACCCTCTCTAAGAGAATGCTCGAGCAACAAGATAACTTCGTCCATCCTACCCTGTTTTGCCAAAATTCTACCCAAGAGATTATAAGCCTCAACATTTTTAAGGCCGAGCTCAATCATTTCCTCAAGTTCTAAAATGGCACAATCAACTTCCCCTGAAAAAAGCCTAAAGCCAGTCAAAGATAGGCGCACCCCAAGTTTTTCCGGATCTTTTTCAATTTCCTCTTCATAATCCAAAATTATTTCTGAGAAAAGATGGGGACAAACACGTTGTGCCTGATAGTAATGGTTTTTGGCTAATTTGTAATGGCCTTCCTTTAAATAATACTGGCCTACCGCGCGTAAGGCCTGCGCATTATCCGGATCCCTTTTTAAAATTTCCCTTATCTCACTTAAATCTTGCATAAAATATATTTTTTATCCCTCGATACTCGCAGGACAAATTTTTTACTTTTGAATTTTTACTCTTTACTTTACTTGTACCAGCTTTCCCAGCACAAAAACCCAGCTCCAATAACAACAAAAGCTACCTGAGGGGTAAAAGCTGCCAGAGCCGGAGAAATAACACTACCACGTCCCAGCGACCTGAAAACTGAAGCGAAAACATAAAAAGTAAACATAAATACTATCGTCATCACCATTCCCCAAGTCCTTCCCGAACGAGGAGATGAAAGCGAAAAAGGTATCCCAATCAAGGCAAAGACAAAACAGGTAGCAGGAACAGAATATTTCATTAGCAATTCGGTCTTCAGAGCATTGGTACTCATCCCACCTTTGCCCAGCATACCAATCATATTTTTAAGCTCTCCTGAATCCATCTCCTTATAGGTCTTTTGTTCGGTAAAGCTTAAAACATCTTCAGAAACATTAAGCTTCATATCGGAAAATACGGCTTCATAAGTTAAGAAGCCTTTTTGATCATATTTATGTATTACTCCCTCTTTTAGGTCCCATATCCTGGCACCAAAATTGGCCTTTTTAGCCAAAATTACCCGGGGGAACTTTTCGCCGGTAACTTCGTAAACCATGACATCTTCCATGCTTTTGTTTTTCATATCCACACGACGAGCATAATAATGTCTATTATGCGCATCTTTAAAAAACATATTCTCGGCTACTTCGGGGAGGGGTCTTTTATGAATAATTTGGCGAATAATATTGGAGGAAATATGATTGGCATAAGGAACAATTTGTTCACTGTTGAGGTAAGAAAAAAAACTAATAACGATGCCAAAAACAAGAATGGGCACTGAAATTCTAAAAAGAGAAATACCCGAAGTACGCAAAGCAATAATTTCACTGTCCTTTGAAAGGCGCCCCAGAACCATAGCAGTGGCAAAAAGGGTAGAAACAGGGAAAGTAAAAACCATGATGGAGGGCAATTTATAAAACAAAAGTTTAAGCACTGCCCACAAAGGAACCCCTTTGTTAATAATCAAATCCGCCATGGTAAAAAGCAAATCAACCGCCATGACCAGCACAAATCCTACGACCCCAATCAAGAACGGTCCAATCATCTCAGACAAAACATAGCGATCAAGAATCTTCATTCAGCTTCCTTGCGGCGTTTTTGCTCACGTCTCCTAGCAGCCTCTTTTTTCTTTCTTTTGCGCTGAGAAGGCTTCTCATAAAATTCGCGATCTTTTATCTCATCCAAAACCCCTTCCCGTCTAAGCTTGGTCTTAAACTTACGCAGAGCTTTTTCAAGGGCTTCCCCTTTTCTTAGTTCTACTTTAATCATGTTTTCCCTCCTTTCTTCTCAATGACTAATTCGTCATTTCTTGTTATGTTCGTATTCCAAACAACACATCAGCCTCCCACAAATTCCCGAAGTCTTAGTAGGAGAAATTGAGAGGCCCTGTTCCTTTACCATTTTAACCGTAACATGCCGAGGCTTTTCTAGCCAGACCGAACAACAAAGTGGTCGACCGCACGGCCCCAAGCCCCCCAAGATGCGGGCTTCCTCCCGGGGAGATATCTGGCAAAGATTTACCCGGGCTCCCAAAGTGCTCGACAAATCCCGGGTTAAATCCCGCAAACTCCGAACCTTTTTTCCCTGCTCAACCTTATAATAGATAATCACACGGTTGGTATCAAATAAATATTCAATATTCACCATTTTGACCGGAAGCTCATGCTCCAGCACTTTCTGGGTGGCAGCCGTCATGGCTTTTGCTTCTAACACGGAAAGACTTTTTGTTTTTTCTAGGTCCTCTTCCGTCGCATAACGAATTACCTTTTTTAGATTTACATCTCGAGAAAGGGCCTTGGGCAGTCCCTGGCGATAGGCAACAATTTCACCATATTCGATTCCCCGGTCAGTTTGAACAATAACTGATGCCCCCACCCTGATCGTTTCCTCACGATAACCGGTGATAGGACAAACGCGATTAAATTTGCGAAGTTTAATCGCCATACGTTGTTTATCTAAAATTTGTTTATCTGGCATTTTATTGTCGCGCAAGCCTTAAACACATCACATCCAAGGCCAGCTTTAGGTTCGCCCTCCTTTTTATATAACGCAAAGTATCCAAAATAATCCTAGCTGAAGAAACATCGCGAAGCTCATAGCGGGCAAAATGCACTAAATCATAAAGTAATTCATCAATCTTTTTCTTTTCTTTTTCTATTTTTCTTGATAGCTCCAAGGGTTTTGTTTTTTTAATGTCCTTTAAGTCCATGTAAAAGGGATTAGCTTGACCCATTTCCCACTCCCCACTTTCTTCGGGAAAAACGATTTTTTGGCAGCGGGATAAAATAGTCGGCAAAAGCTTGTCTCTCTTCTCGGCTAATAAAATAAAAACAACCCCTGGGGCAGGCTCTTCTAAGGTTTTTAAAAAAGCAGCTGCAGCCTGATCGGTTAGATTATCCGCTCCATAAACGATAGCTACAAGATAGCGGCTAGCCGATGGACCGTATCTTACCGCAGTTTGAAGCTCTCGAATTTGATCAATTTTCAAACTGGTTCCGCTTGGGGAAAGCAAAAACCTATCCTGTTTTTTGCACCCCAATTGATCACAAAAATCTTCTGCCGCCTCTTTTTTAAAAGGCCCAGGAGGTCCCACAAAAAGGTAAGCGCTGGCCACCCGATCGCTTTTTACAATCCCATCCAAGATCTTCTTTGTCCGCGACATTTGGATTCATTATAACACGATTTTGGTAGGGAAAAAAGAAGCAGCTATTAGTTAACGATGCACGTCGTAGACGTCGGATAGTTTCTGAATTGCCTTGATAACTTGCTCAAGATGGTTTCGGTCTTTTACATCCACGGTCAAACGCAGGAAAGCAGAACTACCACGCTTAGCAGAACCTTTTGCGGCTGAAACATTGGTTTTGATCTCGGAAATTTGCGCCAGAATATCCTTTAGGACTCCCATGCGATCAAAGGCCTCGACCTCAATTTCTACGGGAAAAAGCATCTCGCTTTGAGGATTCCACTCAACTTTGACAATGCGCTCCTTTGGGGTTTCAGAGCTTACAACATTTTTGCAATCCCGACGATGGACAGCAATGCCGCGGCCACGGCTAACAAACCCTATGATTTCTTCTCCCGGAATGGGACCGCAACATTTAGAAAACCTCACCAGTACATTTTGCAAGCCAGAAACCGTCACCGCGGATTTGGCCCTTACACGAGGGCGTGGAACCAAGAGCGGCTTTACCATTTTCTCCTCTTGGGCTACAATGGCTTTGGCTGCCTCGGCTTTCTTTTCCCCTCTTTGTTTCTTAAACCAGTTTCTTATCTTTACCCGTGCGCCAGCCGTTTTCACAAACCTTAACCAGTCCTGGCTAGGATGGTCCTTTTTGGCCGTTAAAACTTCTACAATATCCCCATTACGCAAGCAAAACTCTAGCGGGACAATCCGACCATTTACCTTTGCCCCTACGGTCCGATGCCCAACTTCGGTATGTACATGATAAGCAAAATCAATCGGAGTTGCTCCGTTGGGCAGCCCAAAAACATCACCCTTAGGAGTAAAAACAAAAACCTCATCTATAAACAGATCAATCTTTAGGCTTTCCATGAAATCTTTGGCGTCCTTTAGCTCATCCTGCCACTCCAGCATTTGCCTAAACCAAGACATCTTTTGGTCCATACTTTTATCGGTTGCACCTTCTTTATAACGCCAGTGTGCAGCAATCCCATACTCGGCAATTTTATGCATTTGTGCGGTTCGAATCTGCACTTCAACCGGCTTTCCCTCGGGACCAATTAAGGTAGTATGCAATGATTGGTAACCGTTTGATTTTGGCATAGCAATATAATCTCTGAATCTTCCCGGAATAGGCTTCCAGGCTGCATGCACCACCCCCAAAACTGCATAACATTCCTTAATGGTATCAACAATTATGCGAACCGCAGTCAAATCATAGATCTCATCAAATTCAATATTCTGGTCTACCATTTTATGGTAGATACTATAAAAATGCTTGGGACGACCATTAATTTCTGCCTTAACTCCTACTCTTTTCAACAATTCTTTGGCTTGTTTAATATAGCCCTCAATATAGGCCTCTCGATCTCCTCGACTCTCGACTACTTTATTTCTTATTTCATTATATTTATCTGTCTCCAGATAAAGAAAGGAAAGGTCCTCCAATTCCCATTTAAGGCGCCACATTCCCAGGCGGTGGGCCAAAGGAGCAAATATTTCACCGGTTTCAAGCGCGGTTTCTTTTTGTTTAGCAGGAGGAAGGTATTTGAGCGTTCTCATATTATGCAGGCGGTCTGCCAACTTAATAATTATAATGCGGAAGTCTTCACCCATGGCAACAAACATTTTACGGAAATTTTCTGCTTGCCGAACTTCACGGCTAACAAAAGTAAGTTGGCTAAGCTTTGTGACTCCCTCAACTAATCTGGTTATTTCTTCGCCAAAAATTTTTAAAATGTCTTCCCGGGTAACGTCAGAATCTTCAACAACATCATGTAAAAGCGCAGCAGAAATGGTCAGGGGATCCTGCTCCAAATCAGCCAGGATCAGGGCTACGGCCAAGGGATGGGTTATATAGGGGTCTCCGGAAAGTCTTTTATGTTCTTTGTGGTATTCCTTAGCAAAGAGAAAAGCCTGCGCGATAATATCAAAATCGGCTTTTGGGTTATAAACTTTAATTTTTTTTACTAAATCATCAAATTCTTTCATCGTCTGCGCTGGCGGCTGCGCTGGCGGCTGCGATCCATAACCCCAATCCCAGGAGGAATAGCCGATTTAAACTCTCTCTTATCTCTGCTACCCCCACCACCATGGCTTCGGCCAGGACGGCTTGGGCCAGTAGTTCCCTTGGCTGACTCCCTCCCGGAGGTTGAACGTACAGCAACAAGAATGCGACAGGAATTTTCTAACGCCGAGGTAAATTTATAGGCCTCCTCGAGTGTTTTCCCGGTTGCAAAACTCCCATGGCTTTTTAGCATGGCAACAACATTTTCCCTCCCCAAAAAAGAGGGAAGCAGGCGCACGGTTTCTTCAGACCCTACTCCACCCCGAACCCTTACAATGGGAGCAGCTTTATAAAGAAAAAGCCCTTCTGCATCCTGAGGAACCACTTTATTATCTGTAATCGAGATGGCAATTGCGTTGGCCGGATGGGCATGGATAATAGCTTGGGCACTACTTTGCTTGTAAACCGCCCGATGGGTCGCCAAGTCCGCAGAGGCCAAATCGTCATCTTCTTTTGGTGTAATGGATGCTTCGATAATATCTCCTTCTTTTAAATCACCCAGCATTGCCTCTTTTCGCGTTATAAAAATTTTATCTCCCTGGCGAATGCTCATGTTGCCACCGTGAGAATCAACTAATTTTTCCTCAAACATATATTTCCCAATCCGTCTAAATTCCTCAAACATTTTTTGCCTCCTTTTCTGAAAGTGATTCGAATTCTGAAAAACAACGAAATTCATCAAAGCGCGTGAAAATCTCCTCATGTTTTAGGCGTTTCATTCTATCCAGGCTAAAATCCTCAACATTAAAGGAAGCCATAACTGAGCCAACAATAATGGCTCGCCTAATATTTTTCTCGGACATATCATTTGTCTTTGCCAAATAGCCCATAAATCCCCCAGCAAAAGAATCACCTGCTCCAGTTGGATCACGCAACATATCCTGGGGATAAGAAGGAGCTGAAAAATGTAGCTTATCTGTAAAAAGGAGGGCCCCATGCTCGCCCTTCTTAATAATAACTGCCTTGGCCCCCAGCTTTAGCAGCTTTTTCGCCGCAATAGGAATATTAGGTGTTTCCATGAAGTGCCGGGCTTCCCCATCATTCATCAATACAAAGTCAACGCGTTTGATAACTTCACGCAATGCATCCCGCTTATTATTAATCCAAAAATCCATGGTATCCATGGCCACCAGGGTTGGCTTCTCTAACTGATCCAGGACCTTTAGTTGTAATTCTGGATCAAGGTTGGCCAAAAAGACAAATTGTGCGCTTTTTAGCTTTTCCGGTAGTTTGGGATCAAACATGGTATAAACATTTAAGCGCGTATCGCGCGTATGGGCCTGGTTCATATCATATTCATAATAACCTGACCAACGAAAAGTTTCTCCCGGGACAACCTGAATCCCAGATATGTCAATTTTTTTGGATTTCAAAAAATCGAGATGTTTCTTTGGAAAATCAACCCCCACCACCCCACAAATCGCTGTATCAGCATAAAAGCTAGAAGATATCCCAGCATGGATAGCCGAACCACCTAATATTTCGTTCTTTTTACCAAAGGGCGTTTCAACCGTATCCAATCCTATGGTGCCAACTATAAGCACTCCCATTTTCAAAAACTCCTTTCACTATTGTAATATAGACAAGATTATTCTTTGTGAAATCCACAAGAATATTATTAACACAAAAGGCGAAACATCCATTCCAATCCGTGCCGGGGGAAGCCCGGCCCGCACAATAGACAAAATCGGTTCAGTTAAAAGATAAACCGGTCGCAAAAAGGGATTCATCCGGTTATGCGGCAACCAAGGCAGTATGGCTCGCAAAGCTAAAAGAACATAATAGCACCCAAAGAGAAAATTAATAACGAAAATCAAAAAATCCATTGATTACTTGGTCCACTTCCTTGAAAGAAGCTTAGATTTTTTGGCAGCAGCGCGCACTGCACCCATGAGGTCATGAAAAAATTTTCCTTTTTCCAGAACCTTTAACCCCTCAATGGTTGTTCCTCCGGGCGAAGCAACCATTTTCCGAAGCTCCCGCGCAGACTTTCCGGTTTCAAGCATAGTTTTGGCTGAACCTAGCACTGTTTGCAGGGCAAGTTCTTGCGCGGACTTATGATCAAGCTTTAACTCACAGCCAGCAGCAATCATGGCTTCAATCGTTAAATATATAAAAGCTGGCCCGGAACCAGATAGTCCTGTCACAGCATCCATTGATTTTTCGGAAACCTCAATTGCTTTGCCCACTTTTTCAAAAAGCATTCTGGCTTTTTTAAATGCGGCGTTGGATACTTTCGGCCCCTTAGTCAAGGCAGTTATCCCCATGCCAACCAAACAAGGATTATTGGGCATAGCGCGCACAATTGGAACTCCCGGCAATTTTTTCTGCAAATAGTTTAAGGGGATGCCGGCTGCAATTGATATGATTAATTTATTCTGCCACTGTGTCGCTGTGTTACTGTATCGCTGTGTCTCAAGTTCCCTCAAAACCTCTGCCATAGTTTCCGGCTTAACCGCCAAAATGACAATTTGGGCCTTGGCAAACACAGCAAGATTAGTTTTAGCAACCTTAATTTTATATTTGCGCTTAAGATAGCTAAGCCGTTTTTTAGAAATATCAGAAGCAATAATACTTTGAGGCGAACCCAGGCGGCTAATCAGTGCCTCGGCCATCTTCCCTGCCCCAATAAATCCAACGCGTGTCACAATGTTACCTCAATTATCTTGAAAAAAATGTTTCCCTTTTTTCGGATTCAACCCCTAAGTCTTCTTCCAGGGTAGATCGCTCATCAGCCGAAGTAATGGCAATATTCTGGGGGGTAAACATAAAAAGCGATTCGCCAATTTTCATCATGTGGCCATCAATCGCATAGGCGGTACCGCAGACAAAATCAATCAAGCGGGTACCCTCCGCTGGATCAAGATGTTTAAGATTAATCACTACCGGCGATCCAGACCTAAGGTGGGTAGAAATATTTAGCGAGTCCTCATAAACCTTAGGCTCATAAAACATAATATCAGAGCTACCGCCTTCGCCTTTGGGCTCCTTTTTACCTTTGAGGATAGTGCTCATATCCATCTGCTGACCGTAGTGTTTATCTTCCTCTCCTTCTTCCTCCAAACCTATAAAAGCCTTAGCCCGTTTAAACAAACCTTCTACCATTTACTATCATCTCCTCTCACCAAATATGGCTCGGCCAATGCGCACCATATTTGATCCTTCAGAAATAGCGATCTCAAAGTCATCGGTCATTCCCATCGAAAGATACGCAATCGAAACATTCGGAAGGTCTAACTTTCTAATTTCTTCGCTCAATTTTCTTAATCTTATAAAGGAGGGTCTAGCCGCTTCTGGATCATCTGCTAAAGGTCCAATCGTCATCAGACCTCGAACGTTAATATTACCAAAATTTGATATTTTTTTCAAAAAATCTACAACCGAATCAGGCGGCAATCCATATTTTGTTGCTTCTTTTGAGGTGTTAACTTCAACCAAAATCTGTGTTCCCTCGGGACGAAGTCGGTGTTCTATTTCTTTAGCTAACCGTTCTGAATCAACCGATTGTATTATAGCAAAGAGATCAAGCGCTTGTCTAACCTTATTTCTCTGCAGGTGGCCTAGCATGTGCCAAGTAACATTTGGATATTTTTGTTTTAGGGCTTCAATTTTGGGTTTTGCTTCCTGGACCCGATTTTCACCGATGTCGACTATTCCGGCTTGGATAGCTTGTTCAATTAACTCAACCGGAACGGTTTTGGTAACGGCAATAAGTTTAATCTCTTCGGGATTTCTCCCGGATTTCTGGGCAGCTATTGAAATACGTTGACGAATAGCTTCTAAGTTGGCTTTAATATCGGGCATGCAAAATCAGTATAGCTTGGCAAAAAAGGGGTGTCAAACCAAAACCTGGTGCTTAGGTGCCAGGCACCTAAGGGGCAGGCAGGGATCTTAAGATTATGCGCAAAATCTGAAATTTTTCATCTATTCCTTCGATAATAAACCAGAAGGGTTTTAGTTGCGTCTAGAACGAAGTGAATTTGAGGTTTAAGCTATGTCAGCGAGAATAAATTTACTACCGCAAATATGGGTTACATCACAACGTGGAGTAGTTGCTCACGCCACGCATGCGGACGTAATACTTAGAAGGGTGGCGGCAAAAATTGCAAACCGAGGGGATGACATTAGAGATAAATTAACCGGTCGCTATCGCTTGATAATAAAGCTAGGATCGGGGGCGAGATCAGAAGTATGGATGGTCGCTAGAGATAAAAGGTTGGGAAGAGGCATGGGAATGGATGCACTGAAATTTTCAGAAAATACGCCCGCGTGTCATCGGACATTGGGGGGGGTTGAGGAGAGTGGTGTGATTTTTATTCCTGAGTGGCAACGGCGCTATGGACAAGAGTGGCATGAATTTTGTGAGAGGGAGTGGCGTCCCCAATTAAGCATTGAAGCACGTTTTTTAGCTTTTCTGAATGAAGCTAAGGTGAAAGGAGTGCCACATTATCGTGGATACGGTCGAGTCGGCCTAAAAGAAGAATACTTAGCAATGGACGTGATTGGGGGTTCTCCATTAAAAAAAATGCTTCAAGACAAACAGGAACATGGTCAGGCTTTTTCTTTGGCGGCAGCACTAAACATTGTGGAGCAAGTTGCTAGAACCCTTCAGCAAGCAAAGTTAGCTGGGGATAGGCTGGGCAGAGTGGTAGTAAACGCAGATGTTAAACCACATAATATTGTTGTAACGGAAGATGGGATTGCAATTCTTCTTGATTGGGGACTTGGAGCACTCATTTGGGATTTGATTCCAAGAGGGGAAGGAATAATACGTGGTTCACCAGCGTATTTGGCTCCTGAGAGTTGTAAAGGAAAAATGCAAACTTATAAAGCAGATATTTTTTCTCTGGGGGTGGTTTTGTGGGAGATGGTGGAAGGCGAACATCCGTTGGTGGATTGCGGATCAGTGGGCGAGATTTTGAAAACAATTGTTGAAGATGACTTTCCACGCTGCACACGTGTGCCAATGGCAGATGGGCTTATTCAACAAATGGTTTGTAAAGATCCTACGCAAAGGATTGATTACCCAGCATTATTTGAACAGATAAATGTTGTTAGGTGGAATGCCGGCATCCGGCAAACAGGCGGTCCGAGATATTAAGGTTAATTACTCCCTTAGGTGCCTGGCACACTTCCGTAAACCGGTAACCAGTGTCCCAGGAACCGTCGAGAACCTGTGCCAGGCACAGGTTGTGCCTGGCACCTAAGCGGGGATTTCCCTACCAACGGCGGTGCAGTATTATCCCGCTTTTCCTGTGCCATTTCTCAATAAATTTTCTATCCCCCAACGGCAGCCCCCTTCTAGTATATTCTCTTATCGTTTCTAAGTATTCTTTGTCCCCCCCCACTTTAATAAATTCCTTCCAGTCTTTTTGCTCCATTCTTATATATTTAAACAAATCACCTTTCACAAGTTTAGAATCCTTTTCTTCGCCAATATGATAAGCAGCACTTGACCATGGCCAATCCCAGGCTTTCTTTACCATTTTTGCCCTAACTGGATTACGTTCTACATAGCGAGCTGCGGAAAACAGGTGTCTCTCGTCGAGAATGCAAGAATAAAACCTCCCCTCCCACGCATGCCCAGACCGCCCCAATTTTTTACCAAAATAGCGGCTATACTGGGTGTGGGCACAAAGAATTGTCTTGCTCAATGAATCTGGTTGCTGTGGAACGGCAATAAAATGAACATGGTTGGGCATCAAACAATACGAAAGAACAACCAGGTTATACTCTAAACAATATTTGCTTAACAATGAAAGATACTTATTGCGATCGTAATCATCAAAAAAAATCTTCTGCTTGTTGTTGCCCCGGTGAGTCACATGATACGGATAACCAACTCCTACGATTCGCGGTAATCTTCCCATTTTAAAATCCCTCCTTAGGTGCCTGGCACAGTTAGCTTTGTGCCTGGCACGAGCTGTGCCTGGCACGATTTGCATCTCCGGACACCATTTATTAAGTAGTAGCAAGGTTATTACCAGGAATACGAATAATTCTAATAAAAACCGAATTGCACTAATTTTTCGTATAAACACAACAAAAAGCATTCGCCTCATTCGACTACTCATTTGTAAAATTCGTATTACAGGTGCCAAGATCTCGACACCCCTAAATCAACTTGAACTCGTACCTGGCACAGTTGCTTAGGTGCCTGGCACGAGCTGTGCCTGGCACCGGCGTGCCTGGCACAGTTTGCCAGTTTGGCAATTTCACTTTTAGCCTAATTTTATGTACAATACTTGTATGCCTTATATGCGAAAATTAAGCTGGCTTTTACTTGTGGTCTTAGCTGCCACGGTTATCAACTACCCCAACCCCTTCAATCCCCAAGGAGGAGAAATTACAACCATTGAATGTACGGCCGACACAACAGCTGAAGCCTTCCTCTATATATATGATATGGCAGCATGCCGTATTTTGCGCACAGCCTTTAATCAAACTGGCGGCACCACCAACCAAATCACCTGGAATGGCTACAGCGGCTACAATAATCTAGTGGGAAACGGGGTTTATTTATATTGGATCGTTGACACATCCCGGAATCGGATTGGCAGGGGGAAGATATGGGTTGTGAATCAATGAAAATTATAAATAACAAGTTACAAACAACAAACAATATCAAAGTCCCAAATCTAAAATTCCAAACGTTTCATGCATTGAAGAATGGAACTTTGGTATTGTTTGTAATTTGGTGCTTGGGATTTGGAAATTTATCCCACGCCCAAACCACCTTCGACCCTCTTATCATAAGCGTTGGGGCCCGGGCTATGGGGATGGGGAGAGCCTACGTAGCCGTAGCTGAAGAAGGAGATACAATTTTTACTAACCCAGCCGGATTAGGGGAAATCGATGCTTTTAATTTTACCAGCATGGCCGGGGTACTACTGGAAAATGTAAATTACACCGTGCTGGGTGGGGTTTATCCTCTCGGGGAAAAAACCGCAGTAGGCATCGGTTATGCAGGAGCTCACATTGGCGGAATAGAGATGCGGGATATTTCGGGCAACTTTGAGAAAAACACGAGCTTTGTAAATAATGTTTATTTTGCTTCTCTGGGAAGAAAATTGTCTGATAAATTTTCCTTGGGATTAAATCTCAAATACTTTTCCCAAAATGCTCCGGATGATAACAATGGAAGTGGCACTGGGGTCAATCTTGATATCGGCGTCCTACAAAAAGGATGGGAATGGATCTCCTTCGGCGTGGTAGCACAAAATATTTTAGTTTCTTCCAAAATCCATTATACAAGTGGGCAAACGGAAGACTTGCCCTTCATCCTAAAAGTTGGAACTAGGATGTATCTTTTGGGTGAAGAATTTGAATCTGCCCGCATCTCAGCCATAAAATTAGTTACTTCTGCAGATGCTCATATTAACTTAAGGGAAACGCAACCTACCACTGCCCACCTAGGCCTTGAGCTCTCCCCCAACAATTTCTTAACTTTTAGAGCCGGCCTTGACCAGGATCCAAAACCAGGTGGGGTCCAAAACAATTTAACTTATGGCTTAAGCCTAACTCTGGCTGGCTTGGGTTTTCACTATGCCTACCACCCTTACACTGAAGCCCTTAACAGCTCCACCAATTATTTCTCCATCTCTTTTAATGAGGGTGGGTGGCCACCCGAAGGCCTGCCAGATATCTTTTTAGGCGAGCAGAACACCCCCGCTATTGCAAAACTCCCGTCTCTATGATAAAATAATTCTTTGTTTTTGGCTCTATAATTTTAAATAAAGTCCTGAGCGAGTCCGCCGAAGGCGGACGAGTCGAAGGGCGAGGAGAAAATTAATGGCAGTTGTTACCATGAAGGAATTACTCGAAGCCGGGGTTCACTTTGGGCACCAGAGCAAGCGCTGGAACCCAAAAATGAAAAAATACATCTACGCCGCACGCAATGAGATCCACGTAATTGATCTAAACAAATCCATTCCCTTGATCGAAAAAGCTTATGAGTTTATCAGAAATGCAGTAGCAAATAATGGCACCATCCTGTTTGTCGGCACTAAAAAGCAAGCCCAAGAGGCAATTGAAGCAGAAGCTAAGCGTTGCGGCATGTTTTTTGCTAACCAGCGCTGGATGGGCGGCACCTTAACTAACTTTAAAACTCTAAAAAAGAATATCGCCCGCTTAAACGAGATCGAAAAAATGAAAGAGGATGGAACTCTTGCTCTGTTGCCTAAAAAAGAAGTTATTTTGATTGACCGGGAACACAGAAAACTAGTCCGGGGCTTAGGCGGTATTCGCCAAATGACAAGCCTTCCAGCAGCCGTTTTCGTCGTCGACACCCCAAAAGAACAAACGGCAGTAGCTGAAGCACGCAAACTTAAAATCCCAATTGTGGCTATTGTTGATACTAATGCTGATCCAGATGAAGTTGAGTATCCAATGCCAGGAAATGATGATGCGATTCGAGCAATCAAGCTCTTAACCGGCTTAATGGCCGATGCAGTGTTGGCCGGAAGGGAGCTCTTAAAGCCCCCTGAGGAAAGAAAAGAAGAAATAGCCGTACCGCTGGCCGTCCCAGTTGACGTCCCTGAAGAGGCTAAAGCTATCTCCGAAGAGCAACGCCTTGAAGAAGCCGGATTAACTAAAATTAAGGTGAAAGAAGAAAACGCAGAAAAACGGGTAGGATTTTAGATGGGAATTGCAGTAGAAGCGATCAAAGAGCTCCGCGAAAAAACCGGTTGCGGTATGATGGACTGCAAAAAAGCTCTTTCAGAAACCAAGGGTGATTCCGAAAAGGCCATGGATCTTTTGCGTAAAAAGGGATTGGCCGCCGCCGCCAAACGTGTGGGTCGGGTTGCTGCTCAAGGAATGGTGGATGCCTACATCCATACTGGTGGAAAGCTTGGGGTTTTAGTTGAAGTAAATTGCGAATCGGATTTTGTAGCACGCAACATTGAATTTCAGGCTTTTGTAAAAGATATAGCTATGCAAGTGGCAGCTTCCAATCCACAATATGTCTCACGCGATGAAGTGCCCGAGACTATTATTTCGCACGAAAAAGAAATTTTGGAAACCCAGGCTAAAGGAGAAGGAAAACCAGCTAAAGCCGTGGAAAAAATCGTAAACGGCCGATTGGAGAAGTTTTATGCTGAAACCTGTTTGCTCGACCAACCCTTTATCAAAGATCCTAAGGTCATCATTAAAAATCTTTTAGCAAACCTAGTAGCTAAAATCGGCGAAAATATTGTAATCCGAAGGTTTACGCGATATCAATTAGGTGAAAAATCCTAAAGTAAATTCTCCCAAGATCGTTCTCATAGACGGAAACTCCCTCGCCTATCGTGCCTTCTATGCCCTCCCCGATACCATGCATACCACTTCTGGTATTACCACCAATGCTATTTACGGTTTTACCAACATGTTAATTAAAGTCTTAGATGAAGAACCTGATTTTGTGGCAATTTCTTTTGACCGGCCAGAGCCAACTTTTAGGCATAAGGCCTACAAGGCCTATAAAGCAACTAGACAGAAGGCTCCCCCAACGCTCTACGAACAAATTCCTTACGTAAAAGAAGTTACAGAAGCCTTTGACATACCAATTTATGAAATTGCCGGCTTCGAAGCTGACGATGTAATTGGAACCCTGGCCAAGGAAGCGCAAGCCCAAGGTTTTGAGGTAACCATTTTAACCGGTGACCTTGATCCACTGCAACTGGTTAACGAAAAAATAAAGGTGCTGACGACACGCAAAGGAATAACCGATACTGTCCTCTACGGCGAAAAAGAAGTCGTAGAACGTTATGGCATAGTGCCGGAACAAGTAATTGATTTCAAGGCCTTAAAGGGAGATTCATCCGATAACATTCCCGGAGTTCCAACTGTGGGAGATAAAACCGCCAGTCAGCTTTTAAAAGAATTTGGAACCCTTGATAATATCCTGGAGAATGTCGACCGCATAACGAAAAGGAGTCTAAGAGAAAACATCAAAAATAATGTTGACTTGGCAAAGCTTAGCAAAAAACTAGCCACAATTGTAACCAATGTACCGCTTGAAATTGACTTTAAGAAATGCAGACGCTCAGCAATTAACTGGCAAAAAATTATCCCCTTGTTTGAAAAATTTGAGTTCAACAGCCTGGTCAAAAAATATTCAAAGGGGCTAGCCGAATATCAAACTGAAACCGTTATTGAAAAGAAAAGAGATAAAATCTCAAAACTTGATTTTAAATGTGTGCAAAATGAAGAGCAACTACAAGAACTCGTTGCTGAATTAGAAAAATCAGAGGCTTTTGCTTTTGACCTAGAAACAACCGGGCTCGATCCCTGGGAAGCCCAGATTGTTGGTATTTCTTTTTCCACCCAAACCAAATCCGCCTATTATATTCCTTTGCAACATAGTGACAAAATAAATTTGGAATCGCTAAAACCGATCTTTGCCTCAGACAAACTAAAAATCGGCCACAACGTTAAATATGACATTGAGGTCCTAAAAAATTCTGGCATCGAAGTCTGTGGTCCTTATTTTGACACCATGGTAGCCGCTTATCTCTTAGATCCAATTTCTGGTAAATTTGCCTTAAAGACTTTAGCCAAACAATTTCTGGGGCGCGACATGATAAACCTGATGGATCTTATTGGAAAAAATGGAGAATATGATAATTTTTCACAAGTACCAATTGATCTAGCAGTTGACTATGCTTGCTCCGATGCCGAAGCAACTTTTGGCCTCTATGAAATATTTAAACTAGCCCTAAAAGCACAAAAGTTAGACAAGCTTTTTTATGAAGTAGAAATGCCTTTAATTTCTGTGCTAGTTGAAATAGAGGGCAATGGCGTAAAAATTGATGTTCCATTGCTTGCTAAAACCTCCAAACAAATTGACAAATCCCTAAAAACCTTGGAAGAGGATATTTATGCGATTTCTGGAGAAAAATTTAATATTAATTCCCCCAAACAACTCTCCCATGTTCTCTTTGATAAATTAATGCTTCCCGTCATAAAAAAAACTAAAACTGGTGCTTCAACCAACATCTCTGTCCTAGAAGAGCTGGCAGCGCAAAAATTTGAAATCGCTGAAAAACTCATGGAGTATCGTCAGCTAACCAAGCTTAAATCTACCTATGTAGATGTGTTGCCCACCCTGATCAATTCTAAAACTGGGCGTATCCATACCTCTTTTAACCAAACCATTACCGCCACCGGAAGGCTGTCTAGCTCCAAGCCTAATTTACAAAATATTCCAGTCAAAGGGAATTGGGGAAAAATAATTCGCTCGGCTTTTATTCCAGAAAAAAAAGATTGGGTGATTTTGGCGGCTGATTACTCACAAATTGAGCTTCGTATTTTAGCCCACATGAGCCAGGATCCCGAGATGTTAGACGCCTTTAGGCAAAAGCAAGATATTCATAAGAGAACCGCTGCCGAGGTCTATGGAATTTCCGAAGATGAGGTAACCGGGAAGATGCGTTCTGCAGCCAAAACAGTTAATTTTGGCATTATCTATGGTATCTCAGATTTTGGCTTGGCCAAACAACTAAAAATCAAAAGACCAGAGGCAGCAAAATTTATAGAGAGATATTTCAAAAAGCACAAAGGGGTCAAAGAATTTATGGATAAAACCGTAAAAGACGCCAAAGAAAAAGGCTATGTTACGACCCTCTTAGGCCGAAAAAGGCCGATGCCCGACATTAACAGCCCCCACTTTGGCATGCGCGCCTTTGCCGAGCGAACCGCCATTAACACCCCAGTCCAAGGCAGCGCCGCAGACATGATAAAAGTAGCCATGGCCAGAATAAATTCCAAAGGCAAAATTAACAAGGCGAGAATGATTCTTCAAGTTCACGATGAGCTAGTGTTTGAATGTCCCAAAGAGGAAATAACTACACTTACAAAAATAATAAAAGAAGAAATGGAAGCGGCACTTCCTCTAGATATACCAATAGAAATTGATATTAGTAGTGGAGAAAATTGGGCCGAGGCAAAATCCTAGACGGCGGGTTCATCAGAGGTTTCGCCCGGCGTCGCTTGCTCTCTCGCCTCTCGCTCAGCAACTGCATATTCCAATCCCATAGCTTTCCTTTTAAGTAAGTCTAATACATCCCGTTCACTAGGGGTGCAGATATCTCTTCCTCCAATATCGTTTGATTTTCCTGCTCGTCTTGCTATTTCTCTTATCATTAATCGCTGAAGTTCTCCCACCATCCCTGGTTCCCCCCTACCCCTCATTACATCTTCCACTTCTATGACAACTTCAATTATACCTTCTTCTCTTGGAACAGAAAAAGTTTTAATATTGTATCCCATTTCTCCAAACGCCTTTAATAAATCCCCCCCCAATCCAACGCGATCTCGGGTTATAACAGAAACATAATAGGGACCCATTCGCATATGGGGATTTGTCAAATTATCCCGATGAGCCTGCTTATGCATTCTTTCCAATTGGAGGACCACTTCTTCTGGTCGGCAACCCGCTGTTCCAATTTTAAAAAACAATTCCTCCACTCCTTGCGCAGAAGATCTCAGCAATGCTAACATTTGAGCTCGTTCCCCATCATTCCAATCCTCAGCCGCTCTCCCAACTCTCCCCCCTATCGTCTCTTCTGCATTCGGAGCAAACACCAGAGTTTTCGCCTCCGCGTTATGAACAATCTGCTTCCAAGACTCATTTTCTGGCCCACAATCTTGCCGCAACCTCAACAATTGTGCCCTTCGTCCTGGTCCAATCCTCACAGAATCAAAATAAGCTCGCGCTTCATCGTCTCCTTCTATTTTAGCCAACACAGCCTCAAAATCTGGCCTAAATATAATTTTACCCCTCCGATCTGTTGGATTATATAATAGTCGGAATAAAGCCCTACAAAGAACTTGATTGGCCTCATACCCACGCCCAAATATTTCTTCAAGTTTTTCCATTCCCACCCGCTTGGCAAATATCTTCAAAACCGCAGTTCTAGCTACTAATGCCTTGAGAAAACCCTGTGAAGTTAGATATCTTCTAAAAAGGGTAGTATTAACCAATCCCCTAACCGGGACAAAACGTCTGCTACTGGCCACATCCAGGGCTTGGCGACCAATTTCAATAACTTTGGCTCTGTCCGTAAGCGCCTGAGCTTTTAGCGCCCGCCGTAATTCTTGAGCTCCTTTAAGGGTATGAATATGATTTAGCCATTCTAATTTAGCCAGGTTAGCCTCTCTCCCAGGGCTAAGCAAAACCTCTACTCGATCGCGATTACGAACTTCAACTGAAAGCGGTCTTTCGTGATCATTGATCTTTATACCAATAGCTCTACGAAAAACATCACTTCTCATCGCCGCAACATCGTAGCCAGTTGATCCGGGCGGAAACTCTTTAACATCTCCCTTTGGCGTGATAATCTGGACAGGATTTGGCATATCAGCCAGAACCTCAAAAAATTGCTGCGAACTAAGTCCTTCTTTTCGCAAATCATCCAACATTCCCAGCAACAAATTGCGCGCTTCCCTTGGATCATAACCCCTTCTTTGTCTTCTGGCAATCAAACCAAATTGATAATCCTCATACATTGTGGGGGTCATAATATGAATCAACAATTCCCCAAAGCCTTCTACGTCTACCCAGGTTTCCAAAAATCGATGAAAATTGGTCAAAGGATTGTTTATAAAATCATTTTGACGGCCTTTAATAGGACGAAACAATTTGTGTATGCGAAATTGAATCGTGGCACATTCTTGTGGTCCTCTAGAAACTATGACATTGATACGCCAGACATCACTGGGAGAAACTTCGTTAAGATCATGCAGTTGTATTCTCTGATGAAGCTCATAAATCCCCCGGCGTTCCAATTTAACTTTCACCCCGACCCCTAATTCTCTTCTTATGGCAGCGCAAATTACCTCTACCCTAGGTTTGCTTGCCCTCACAACCATGGCCTGTCTTCTTTGAACTCGTCTATATTCTCTAGGCTCAAGATATTTAAAAGAAATGTCCTCATAGCTTCGTTTTAGATACCAGATACCAAAACGATCGGCCATCGGCACATAAACCTTCATGGTCTCCTCTGCCTTTTCGGCTTGTCTTTCGTTTTTTGTCCTTCCCCCCTTAGCTTTCATACAATCCAAGGTATTCATATTATCATTTCGATCAAAAAGTTTGATCAACAAGGTTGCAATTTCTTCGGCTCCAGCCTCTAATAATTTC
This sequence comes from Candidatus Saganbacteria bacterium, assembly GCA_013204645.1. Taxonomy (GTDB): domain Bacteria; phylum Margulisbacteria; class WOR-1; order O2-12-FULL-45-9; family O2-12-FULL-45-9; genus JABMSE01. The sequence goes on from JABMSE010000125.1 coordinate 49,824, forward strand.
AATATTATGGCAACGTGCGTAGGCATGGGGCCCGTGTAGTCAGGCTCTTTTCCCGCTTCAGTAACACCATTGGCTAAAAAAGCAACCCGCGGAGTCAACATCTTTTCTAATTGTTCAGGTGTAACCCTTTTTCCAGCTAACATCACATCTTCTATTACGTCATGAATAAGGATTGCGGCCAACTCCTCTGGATCAGTCATTCCACATTTTCTAGCCTCTTCTGCTACACTTACAGGATGTTCTATATAGGGCTCCTTTTCCACACCTTCCCTCCGCAGCTTAGCCCGAACCCCGTCACGGAATACACCAAAATGCCCGGTGAAAGCCAGCTTATAGGCTACGTCAAGAAGCTCATTAGCCGCAGCTGAAAGATTCGGTAAACTTGCTTTTAATCTTCGTAGGCGCGCTGTATAGGGGGCAGGATTAATAAAAGAAGGTCTAAAAAGAGGTGTCACTCCAGCAACGTGGGTTACGGCCCGGGCTGCTGTAGGGGTAGAGGGACTGCGGCGCGGCTTCTTTGTTGTAACAAATTGCCTAATTCTAACTTGCCTATCTCGCCAAAGAGCAAAATAATCTACGTGACTACGTCTTGGTTGTGTAACTACTCTCAATAAAGGCTTTGCCATAAAACGCCCCAATTCATTATATTATAACCCAATTACCTATCGTCCGCATATTCCAAAAATTTCACTTTTTGGGGAAATTTCACACAATCAACATCGCATCGCCAAAGGAGAAAAAGCGGTATTTTTGGCGGATAGCAGCTTTGTAGGCTTTGCGAACAAACTCTTTGCCTGCAAAAGCAGAAACCAGCATAATTAGGGTCGACCGCGGCCAGTGAAAATTGGTGATCATAGCATCAACGGTTTTAAATTTATAGCCGGGATAGATAAACAAATTGGTTTCGCCAAAAAGTTGGGACGGGGAACGCGGGACGCGGGACGACTCCAGCGCCCTCACAACTGTCGTCCCGACAGCAATTACTCGCTTGGCTTTTTTTATGGCCTTGATTGTTTCGGGAGGTACCGCAAATGATTCAGAATGCATCTTATGCTCAGCAAGATTATCAACTCTTACCGGCAAAAAAGTTGCCAAGCCGGTATGCAGCGTAAGGTATGCAATTTTAACCCCCTTAGCTTTGATTTTTTTAAGCAGATTAGGTGTAAAATGAAGCCCAGCAGTAGGTGCCGCCGATGCCCCGGGCCGATTAGCATAAACCGTCTGATAACGTTTATCCAATTTGAGTTTTGAGTTTTTAAATTTTTTGTAATTTGTAACTTGTAATTTGGTATTTATATACGGTGGTAGAGGAATCTTTCCCAATTTATGCAAAACCTTCCAAAAACCCCCGCGGCTTACAAATTCAATAATTTGCTCCCCACTTTCAAGTTTTTCGATAACCGTTCCAACCAGTTCTCCTTTGCCAAACCTCACTTTCGATCCAACTTTCAAGCGCTTCCCTGGTTTAACGAGGCATTCCCAGGTCGTCTTCCTATTTTCGATTCTCGATTGTCTATTTTCTACTTTCTGCTTACCACACGCCTTCTCAATAGGATCTCTCTTTATCAGCAACACCTCAATCCTTGCTCCTCCCCCAACTTTCGTCCCAAACAACCTCGCCGGAATAACCTTCGTATCATTTAGCACCAAAAGATCACCGGGTTTAAGATAATCTAAAATATCGCTGAAGTGTTTGTGAGAGATGGTATGTTTTGTGGAATCAAGCACCATTAAGCGGGATTGGTCTCGCTTTTTGGATGGCTCATGGGCAATTAATTCATCTGGAAAATTATAATCAAAATTAGATGTTTTAAGCATTTAATTCGAAAAATAAAAATTCGGAGCGGCGGGATTCGAACCCACGATCTCTACC
>JABMSE010000126.1 GCA_013204645.1 Candidatus Saganbacteria bacterium
AGGTAGCCGTACCGGAAGGTGTGACTGGATCACCTCCTTTCTAAGGAGTAAACAGTTCATTAAATTGAACATTATTCCTAAGGTCGATTATCCTTTTTGGATAGTTATGGCTTGCATCTATTTACTCTCCGAAGTTCCGATTTATCGGAACGTAGGAGAGCTCCTATCTGGTTCTCAAAAAAGCACACCTATGGTGTGCTTTTTTCTTTTTTTTACCCCCTCCTTAGGAACAGTCCCCAGGGAAAGGTGAGAATTTATTGTTTTTTCGCAGCGAGGACTGTTTGAGCCCGAGCGACGAACAAAGTGAGGAGCGAAGGGCGAGTTCCGCAGCGAGAAGAAAACAATAAATTCTCATCTTTCTTTCTCACAAATAACTACTTGACAAATCGCGGCATTGGTATACAATTGTATACAGATAGTATACATATGTATAGGGAGGCTTACCATGTTAAACCAAAAACAAAAAGAGATCTTTGAATATATTAAAAGTTACGTAGGTGAAAGAGGCTTTCCCCCGTCTATTCGCGAGGTTTGTAAAGCCGCTGGTTTTTCTTCTCCGCGGGCGGGACAAAAATACTTAGAATCCCTTGAAGAACAAGGATATATCCAAAGAGAAAACAAACCGCGCGGAATTAAATTGCTAGCCGGAGCCCAACTAAAAAGTGTTCTCCTACCCTTCTATGGCTATATTGCCGCCGGGGCCCCCATTGAGGTCTGTCGACAAGAAGAAGAAATTGAGGTTCCACAAACCTTAGTTGGCAGAAGGCCCTGTTATGTCCTCCAAGTAAAGGGCAATAGCATGATCGAAGACCATATCCTAAGCGGAGATCTTATTGTAGTTGAACGCTGTGAAACTGCCGATGATGGTGAGGTTGTAGTTGCCCTAATCAATCGCGAAGCTGCAACCCTTAAACGCATTTATCGTGAAAAAAATCGTGTGCGCCTCGAACCTGCTAACTCAACCATGAAACCGCTTTATGTAAAGGATGTTGCAATTCAGGGAAAAGTCAGAGGCTTGTTTAGAAAATTCTAAGCTAATTTTTTTGAATTTTTACTTTTTAATTTAAAGAGATGACTCCCGAAGAAAAACTAAAAATATTAGGCACTTCAGCCAAATATGATATTTCATGCTGCGGCGGAAGCTATCGCCAAGCTGGCATGGTACCAGGGATCTACTACGCCTCCGGCTCAAATAACAAGATTATCCCTATCTTAAAAGTCCTTTTTACTAATAAATGTAAAAATGATTGTCTCTATTGTGCTAATCGCATAAGCCAAGACATGCCGCGCGTAAGTTTTACCCCCGACGAACTAGCTACTCTTTTTATGCAAATTCACAACAAACACTTTGTGCATGGTTTGTTCTTAAGCTCCGGCGTAGATGGGAGTGCCGATTCTACCATGGAGAAAATGATAAAAACCGCCAAACTCCTTCGCCAAAAACACAAATTTAGAGGATACATCCATTTAAAAATCCTGCCCGGAGCTCATCCCGCTACCATCCGCCATGCCCTTTATTTTGCCACTCGGGTTTCGGTAAACATAGAATGCCCTACCCCAGAACAATTAGCTAAAATCGCCCGGGGAAAGGATTTTATGGGACAAATAGTCAGAGCCATGGAAGTAGTAAAAAACGAAGGGGAAAGGATCGGACAAAGAACAGAACAAACCACGCAATTTATAGTCGGGGCAGCTGGGGAAAGCGATCAGCAAATCGTAAAAACTATGAGTTGGCTGCGGGACACCAAGGGAATCTTTCGAACTTATTTTAGTGCCTTTACCCCAGTTTCTCAGCCGGCTCCTAATTATAATTTTACCACCCTAAGTATACGCAAACATCGTCTCTATCAGGTAGAATTTTTGCAAAGACTATATGATTTTTCCCTTTCAGAAATTTATTTTGGAAAAGAAGGAAATCTTCCCAACCATATTGACCCAAAACTCAACTGCGCTCTGCATAACATGGATAAATTCCCCGTAGAAATCAACAAAGCCTCATTCAAAGATCTTTTGCGCATTCCCGGCATTGGAAAAACAATTGCTAACAAGATCATCGCTGTAAGACAAGAAGGCCGACTGACCTATCTTTCGCAAATCAAAAAAATGGGAGCCCTAGCTAAAAAAGCCGCCCCCTTCATATTAATCAACGGCAAAAAGCAGGGAGAGATAAAAGATCTAGCCTGTTTTGAACAACTAGCCCTACCCTATAGCGGCGGGTTGCGCCAATGAGAGGATTTTGATAAAATAGGAGTTCTTCGTTTTGTTATCGGTTACGAGGGCGATTAGCTCAGTTGGTTAGAGCGTACGGCTGATAACCGTAAGGTGAGTGGTTCGAGTCCACTATCGCCCATTTGA
>JABMSE010000127.1 GCA_013204645.1 Candidatus Saganbacteria bacterium
CCCTTTTGGTTCCTGTCCCCTTTTGCTATTTCACTCGTTTTTTGTTGGTTTTACGTGAAATTTTGGGCAAAAAGTGTCGATATATATATATGAGAGACCTGGGTAGCGTAAACAGAAGAGGTCCAGCATGGCATAGGATTTTTAGATTTGTGCAGCAAGCACCTGCAATCCTTTCACATCGATCTTCCGGATCTGCTCAATCCCAGGCAACTTCAAGTGCCACTGCGACTTCCAGGGCTTCCTTGCGTATTGAACCTGCCAGCAAAACTCATGCTTCAGTAGTTGATTTGATGATGCAGGTTGGTAGCGATTTTCTGAACCTAGGAGAGGGACAGGTTATTGGAACTTTGTTTAGGCAAACCGTGCTAAGCCCCGATGTTCGCGAATATATGGGGTATTGTCGAGATAACTTGGCTTCCGATGATCCAGCTCATCTTACAGCAGTTAAAGTGCTGCGGTGGGCTGAACCTTTTTTAAAATTAATCGGTGGTAGGCCCTTGGATCCATTTTTTGCCTTGCAGGTTCTGGCAGCCGCAGATAAGACCGTTGAGGGTTTTTTAAAAATGGAGCTGAAAAAGCCGCATGATACTGTGCAAAGAGAAATGATTGAGAAAGCTCTTGATCAGATCAATGTTCTACGACCCGATTGGAAACCCCTAGGACCTTATTTAGCCAGAGAACTATTTGCCAAAAGCTTGGCTGAAGCAGGCCCCCATCAGGTTAGACAAATGTTATTACGGGCGCTTAGGAATACTTCGAATGATAAAGTGGAAGTGTTACTCTGTTTTTTGCTTAGCGAAACAGCGAAAGTGGACAGCGATGTGGCAAAAGCAGTTGATGAAGCTGCGCCTCCGCTTCAGGTTGGAAACCAGAGCATTCCTTTTACCTTTTCTGCTTTGCGACAGGCCATGTTTACGGACGCTCTCTTTCGTACAATGACTCTCAAATTATTTTCAAAAGCAGATTCTAAATATGTTGAAGCCTACCGAAGCAAAGTGGTAGCTGACCTAGCTGCTGCTGATCCAGAAGTTGCCCAACTAGCTATGGGAATTACTCATAGTCAGAAAACAACATCTATTAGGGATTTTGCGCTTCGAGCTCTGGGGACAGCCTTTCGAAAAGAAATTGAAACCAGGAAAAAATGTCAAAAAGATTCAGCAACACTCTTGGCGTTTACAAAGCAACAACGCAATGGCAAAAGTGTGCAAAGTTTATTAGATGGTGCCCATCACGGGCCACCCCGGGTTGACCATGGAACAGACTTTGATGGACATCGGGCTTATCAACCAGGTGATCCGGTCCGGGCAATTGACTGGCATGCTACTGCCAGGGTAGGGTCCCCGGTTGTAAAAATAGATCGTCCGCCTACCAGCAGCCGGGTTACAATTGTAATTGATCCTATGGTGCTTTCTCATTCGGGGTTTGATAGACATAAACAAGTGGCAGTCGTTTCTGGAATGATTGCGGCAGCTGCCATAAATGGCAAAGAAGAAGTTGCCCTGATTATTGGCGATAATTATTATATTGCTCCAAGCACAGACAGAGGGCAGCTTGAAGCATTTCTTTTTGCAATTTATAATGCAGTGCCTGCAGGGGAAAACCAAGCGACTTCTTTATTAACTGGTTCTTTTATTCGAGATAAAGTTCCTCCAAATTCTCGTCTAGTGGTTATTTCTAATTTTTCAAATCCTCAAAAGGAGATGGGCAAGGCTTTTAGGTCTTTTCGTAGCCGCGCAATTGCCGTAACTCCAATTGATATTGGAATGAGGGGCTACGTTTTCCCTGAACCAGTAATTATGATGGGTAGTTTAGAGATGAGGGTTGATCTCCGCATAGTGTCGGCGTTAGGAAACCATGCTGCAGACAAGAGAAGCCAAAGAAGGGTTGCACTCCTTAAAGCACATCAGGGAAGAAAAATAGACGATAGCGCGCTAAGTTGTGATAGAGACGGACTTCGTAAAACGGCAAAGTTGTTGGCCAGACCTGTTACCGACAAAGATGCCAAAACCAGATGTCAGTTTGAGGGAAGGGTTGTAATTCCTCATGTAGGCAAGTTAGTACCTTTAAGCGGCGCTAAAATTTCTTCTGTTTTGGCGTTGGGTTCAACAGGTATCCTAAAAGCAATGGAGTTTGAAGTTAAAGTTTCGGGTTCAACAGCGCTTTTTGAGCTTCTTGCGGGTGCTAGATTGCGACAAGGTAGAGCTACTCGCTTAGCTGCTCCTGATGTATTTATTAATCCAGCTGATATTGGTGAGGGTGGTCGTTTTGATGCAAAGGCAGCTTTTGAGGATGATCCTGCGGCGTTTGTTTCCCGCATGCGAGAACATAAGTTTGGTGGGAGGTCGGGCATCGCAACTCCTTTGGACGATTGTTACAATGTTCCAAGCCCTTTTGAGCAATTATGGCCTGAGGTGGCCGATTTAAGATGTCCTTATTTATACGATGCATTTGGTTATGGGGATGGGGGAGGGAGAGACATGTTGGAAGATTTGCGCGTGCTTTCCGGTTCAGCTAGAACGAGGCCAAAGGGCAAGTCCAAAATCCGGCTTCCCATGTCCAAAGATAATGCCTCTCCCCAAAATTCTGCGGTGGATCAGGCTTCTCCAAAACGCCGGTGGCTGGCTAGGGCAAACGTTCCGCTTAAAGGTAGCGATGCCTATTTACCCATGATAGTTGGTTGTGTGCATGATCCACTTACTTGCGAGTTTGAGCCAGGGAGTGAACTAGCACTTGAAAGCTTTGAACGAGCGGCTGGCAGAGTTGCTGTCATTGGATTTAGACGTTGGGCTGCGCAATTAGTTGGAGAGCTGGTTCCTCTGGCTGCAAAGTTTATTGGTCGGGGGAAAAGAATGAAGAATAGGGTAAAGGTAAGGCTGGCTGGGTCCGAGTCCCCCTTTGTAGGAAGACTTTTTAATTTGCCGCTTCCTCATTTTAGAGAACAAATCCGCCAACTTTTGGGAGAGCAATTGCATGACCAATTAACCACCCAAACCTTTGCTTTTGATGAACTTGATTCTCAAACCCGCGGCCGCTGGCAAGCCTTACTTGAGAAAATTCAAAATATGACTGCCAATGAGGCGATGATGGCCATTGCTGATTTTGTTATTCAAAACTATGCTTATCGCCAGTATGAAGGGTTAGAGTTGTTAATGCTTGAAAATTTAAGAGAAAGAGCAGCTGCTGGAGAATGCCAAGGAGCCAACGAGTATTTAGGCTTGGTTTTAAGTTTGGGTGGGGGAAAGTGCTCGGAGCTTTCACAAGTTGCCTTGGCCCTGCTTCGCGCAGCTGGGATACCAACTGCAATATTTGGGGGGTATGTAGCCGAAGGCAAAAAAATAGACGGTGAAGCTCATCAATGGGCGGGAGTGGTTGCAAAAGATCTTGATGGAACTTATGTGAGTCGTCCAGTGGAAGTAGCGATTAATTCTCAAAGCAAATCAGCCCAAGCATTGGCTTCCATGGTTCGCAGCGCAGCCGAAGCTGCTTTGGCAAAAGCTTCTAAAGCGGTAGAAGGGGGAGGGGTACCCCATGGAAACGGAGAACTTTTGGCCGTAGAAACGAAAGTTTTTGGAAGAAAAACAGCAAGTGAAAGATATCTTGAGAGATTATGGTATAGATTAACTATCGAAGAACAAGATGCAATTGCTTTCTCACTTAATGATTTATTGTCGGCGCAAGAGTTGGAAGGGGCGGTTTTTGCTGGAAAATCAGTGCCAGTGCATATAATGCAGCACCTTGGAATGCGCGGCGAATATGCTCGAAAGAATCGACCGCTATCTGGCAATAGATTTCAAAGCGTTTTAGCGCATATAGCAGTGCTGGCACAAGACCCCGTTCCCCAATTACTTGAGCACCTTCCAGCTGAAGCTGGCAGCGGCTATGCCACAAAATTTGTGGAAGCACTTTCGATGATTCAACCTGCCTAAAAGGTTCCTGTCCCCTTTTAATAAAATATGCTATAATCCCTGGCATATGAAATACAGTGTTCCGCGGGGGACAAAGGATATTCTTCCAGAGGAAACTTCCCTTTGGCAGTATCTTGAGCAAACCTGCCGACAAATTTTTGACCTTTATAATTATTCGGAGATTCGCACCCCAATTTTTGAAAAAACCGAGCTTTTTACCCGCTCGATTGGCCAAACCACTGATATAGTTTCTAAAGAAATGTATGAATTTAAAGATCGCAAGGGGAGAAGTCTGACGCTGCGACCAGAAGAAACCGCTCCGGTAGTCAGGGCCTGTGTGGAAAACAATCTAATTTCCCTCGATAAAATAACCAAACTCTATTATATCGGACCCATGTTTCGCTATGAGAGGCCCCAGGCTGGCAGACAGCGCCAATTTCACCAGGCTGGAGTTGAAGTTTTTGGATCAGCTGATCCTTTAGTTGATGCCGAAGTGATTTTGCTCAATATGCAGTTATTTGATGCACTCGGCTTAAAAAATCTTGAGGTTGATATAAATAGTGTAGGCTGCAAAAAATGTCGCCCGGAATACCAAAAAAAATTAAAGACCTATTTTAAAAACAATATCAAACATATGTGTGTGGAATGCCAGGAAAGATTTGAAAAGAATCCCTTGCGCATCCTGGATTGCAAAGAAGTTAAATGCCAGAAATTTGTAAATGATGCCCCAGCTTCAATTGATATGCTTTGCCCTGAATGCAGTGAGCATTTTGCTAAAGTGATTGAATATCTTAAAGAGGCGGGGTGCAATTTTAAGATTAATAATCGCCTGGTACGTGGTCTCGATTACTACACCAAAACCAGCTTTGAAATTGTTTCCAATCAGTTGGGAGCACAGAATGCTGTTTCCGGCGGCGGCCGCTATGACACTTTAGTTGCTGAATTAGGCGGAAAATCGATCCCTGCAGTTGGGTTTGCCATTGGATTGGAGAGGGTTATTGAGATAATTAAAAATGACAAATTAAAAATGACAAATGAAGGTAAAATTATCTTATTTGTTGCATCC
>JABMSE010000128.1 GCA_013204645.1 Candidatus Saganbacteria bacterium
GCAGTGATGTGCTGGAATGGTATCGTATCAAGAAAGCTCCGCGCATTTTAGGTCATGAAATTGCCGGAGAGATTATTGAATCTAAATCAGACAAGTTTAAAATTGGTCAGAGAGTTTTTGTAAGTCATCATGTTCCCTGTTGCAGGTGTAAATATTGCTTGGCCGGCAATCATACAGCTTGCGATACCTTGCATAAAGGAAATTATGATCCCGGTGGCTTCAGTGAATTTGTCAGGGTTCCGCTTCTAAATGTTGATTCCGGAACCTATCTTTTGCCAGAAAATGTTTCCTATGATGAAGCTACCATGATTGAGCCGCTGGCCTGTGTTATAAGAGGACAAAGAGTAATTGGGGTGGGCACTGGCCAAACCGTTTTAGTCTTGGGAAGCGGGCTTTCGGGGTTGCTAAACATTCTAATCGCTAAATTAGCTGGTGCGAAGGTTATTGCAACAGATATAAATCCCTACCGCAAGAAAAAAGCCAAAGAGTTTGGTGCCGACCAAGTAATTGAGGGATCAGAAAAAATCGATCTTAAGGCAGATAAGATAATTGTCTGTACCGGAGCTTTTCCGGCGGTTACCCAAGCCTTTGCTTGTATAGACAAAAAGGGGACCATTTTGCTTTTTGCCATTCCATCAAAAAACATAGAGATTCCAACCGTTGATTTTTGGAGAAACGAAATAACCCTTACATCGTCTTATGGTGCTGCGCCAGCTGACCTGGAAGAATCCTTGGATTTAATTAAAGGCAAAAAGATAAATGTTAGCCAAACCATTACCCATGTTTTGCCACTCTCCGAAATTCAAAAAGGTTTTGCTATTGTCGCTGATGCTAAAGATTCGCTGAAAGTTGTAATAAGGCCGCAGGCTTGACAATATTTGCGGTTCATTGCTATACTTAAATAACATGCAAAAGAGACCAATCTCGCAAAGGCACTTTACCTTTATGGTCATTCCTCATGATGCCCGCGAAAATTCTTTCAGTTTTAAGATCCCAATCCTTTTAGTCTATGCTCTGATCGGTATAACCCTGTTTTCCGCATTGGTAGTGGGATCTTCCCTTGTGTATTCATCCATTTTGTCGCGTCGCTTGGTGCATTATCATAATGCCTTAGCGAAAAATCGCGAACAAAAAGAAGTCATTGATAGTTTTTCCAAAGAAACGCAAAAAGTACATGCAGTCATTTCAGAACTTGTGGCCGAAGACAATGAGTTGCGCAAACTTTTGGGGTTAAAGAGCTGGAAGACCAAGGTCGCACTTTCATCCGACATGGATAAATTTTCCGGAAAAAGCGAAAAAATATCCCATAATCTTAAAATAGCCGATTTACAACTTAGTGAAAGAGAAAAGAGCTTGGATGAGCTTAAGAGCTGGGTTAAAACTGTGCGCACCCGTTATGTCTCGACCCCTTCGCGCTGGCCGATTAGTGGACGGATTGTGTCGCGTTTTGGTTATCGAGTTTATCCTTGGCGCGGGTTTCATACCGGACTGGATATTTCTGGTCGCTATGGTGCACCGGTTAGAGCAACGGCCAATGGAGTGGTGAGTTTTGCTGGGTGGAAAAGGGGATACGGGAGAACTTTAATGATCGACCATGGTCATGGCACATCAACCCTTTATGCGCATGCCTCCGGGCTAGCTGTTAAGTCTGGACAGCATATTAAAAAGGGACAGGTAATTTGTTATGTTGGTAACACAGGCTATACTACTGGGCCGCATCTTCATTATGAAGTGCGCAAAGCTGGTCGGCCGGTCAATCCTGTGTCGTATTTAAATTTAAACATTCTAACGGCCAGTAGAATTTGGAGGAGATGATCCTCCTTCGCCCAAGTGGCTTCGGAGGATAAATTCTCCGAAGCTAAAAAGAGCGAAGGAGAAGGAGGAGATGAAAATGGGAATTTTTGGTATAGAAAAAAAAATGTTGGAACATGAAGCGGTTGATACGATTATCGGAGGGAAAGCAAAATTTAAGGGCGAATTAAATTCAGCTGGGGCGGTCAGCGTGAACGGCCATTTTGAGGGTAAATTAAATGCGGGAGGGGATGTGATTATTTCCCGTGGATCAAAAATTGCCGGAGATATTAAGGGTAAAACGGTAATTGTTTCAGGGAATGTAGATGGGAATATCTCTGCTTCGCACAGCCTAGAGATTACCAAAAACGGAAGGGTGCATGGCGATCTTATTGGGGGAAAAATTATAATTGAAGAAGGTTCTTCTTATCGTGGCAAGGTAAGGGTTGAAAGTTCTGGCGGCGAAGAAAAAGATGAGCAGGAGGAAAAAGAGGAAGAAGGGGAAGGGGGAAAGGCGTTGCCTAAAGTTGAGGATCAAATAGAAATTGTGGCTGAGGAACCAAGTGCTTTTCCGGCACAAGACGAAGTAACTCTACCGCAAATGTTTTAAATGGGTACTCTTTTTGTTGTTGCCACTCCAATTGGTAATTTGGAAGATGTAACTTTTCGTGCTTTGCGTATCCTGGGAGAGGTCGACCTGATTGCTGCCGAGGATACTCGCAAGACACGAATCCTGCTTAATCGTTATGCTATAAACACCCCTATGACCTCTTATCACAAATTCAATATTAAAAGCAAAATCGGATATCTTATTAACCTTATGCAGCAGGGAAAAAATATTGCCTTGGTTTCAGATGCAGGAACGCCGGGCATATCGGATCCCGGTTCTTGGTTGATTGCGAGCGCAGTTGAAC
>JABMSE010000129.1 GCA_013204645.1 Candidatus Saganbacteria bacterium
CTCGAACCCAGTCTAAAACTTTTTTGTCTGCTTCCATTAGCCCAACCTTGGCCCCAGCTTCAATGGCCATATTGGAAATAGTAAAACGAGCTTCTATAGAAAGCGCATCAATTACCGGACCGTAAAATTCTAAAGCCTTATAAGTTGCTCCATCTGCAGTTATCTGTCCGATAGTGTATAAAATTATATCTTTAGAAAAGACCCCTTTTGGCAGCTTTCCTTTATAGGTAATTTTAATGGTTTCAGGGACCTTAAACCAGAGCTTGCCCGAAATGATTCCAGCAGCCAGATCAGTTGACCCAACGCCAGTAGAAAAGACGTTAATGGCCCCATAGGTGCAGGTGTGTGAATCAGCGCCAATTACCAGGTCTCCAGGCGCTACATGCCCCTGCTCAGGCACTAGCTGATGGCAGACCCCGCAACCAACATCATAGAGGGTCACCCCAGTCTTATTGGTGAACTTACGGATCTTTTGGTGAATAGCCGAGACCCCTATGTTTGGGCTGGGGGCGCTGTGATCAATACAAACAGCTACCTTTGAGGGGTCAAAAGCGCCCTGACCCTCCATTTTGTTGAAGGAGTCAACCGTAACCCCAGTGGTGCCATCTTGGCCCATCATAAAGTCTAGCTGGGCAATAACAATGTCACCGGCATGAGCATCGGTATTACTGTGATTTGATAGGATTTTTTCGGCGATAGTCTTTCCCATGGTTACTTACGCTTGGCCCACTTGTTTTTTTCCTTTTGCATGAGGGTTTTTTCGATTTCTTTGGCCTTGGCAATTAGATAGGGGTCTAGGGCCTCGCTTTCCATAACCTCGGCGTAGAGCTTCTTGGCCTTGGGGTTTTTGGAGATTTCTGCTAAATCGAGCTTGGCTCGATTAGCCAGATCGGAAAATGGATTTTTAGCCGTAGCCACTTCCTTGCAAAGCCTTTGTGCTCTGGCAAAATCGTCTTTTTTGCCTCTGCGAATATTTAATTCTGCTAGAATAACTTTGGTTTTAAAGAAGAAATAATCGTTTGTTCTCTCTTTGAGTAATTTTAAAGCTTCCTGACACGATTTTATTCCTTCGCCAACCTTGTTTGGTTTGTGATACAAAATCAGCTCGGCGATTCCCAGGGCGGCACGCGCCCTAAAGTACCAATGAGCCTTTTTATTTTTTATTAGTTTTTCAAAAAGCTTGAAAGTGCGAGCATGGTCTCCAGTGGCATCCCTAGTCATTCTAAGGTCAGCCTCGACAATGATAACCTTTGCAACAAAAAAATTACTTAAGTCTTTTCCCAGGTTTTTTGCGGCTGATTCGCACAATTCCAAGGCATCGGCAATTTCTTTAATTTTTCCAGCAGGGACATAAAGCTCTGCTTTTCCTAGTTTGGTCCGGGCGGTGAGGTAGGGGGAGGCGCCGGCTTCTAAAATGTTGTTATAAAGACGCAGGGCATTTTTGTAGTCGCCGCCCTCGCCGCGGCCAACCAACATATCAGCCATACCAAACTTAATCTCGCCAATATCTGCCCGGTTGGGATATTGCCCCAGAATATACTGATAGCGTTTAAGGGCCTTACCTAGCTTTTCTCTCTCAGAAGGGGCGGGAAAACCATACTCTTTTTGCACAACATAATCCATTATTGGCGACAAAACACCCATAGAAATCTCCTAATTCTTGATTGATAAATTATTCTATCTGATGTAGAATATGAAGTCAAATGATACCACAGGAACGCCTGGAACAACTTAAAAATTTAGAAGAAAAAATCAGCTTATCTTTTCTGAACAAAGCCCTTTTAAACCAATCTTTAACCCACAGCTCTTATGCTAACGAATATTTAGGCAGCCCAGAACATTCTAATGAACGTTTAGAGTTTTTGGGGGATGCGGTTTTAAAGCTGGTGAGTAGTGAATATCTTTTTAACAAATTTCCGCAAAAACAAGAAGGCGAACTGACAAAAATTCGCTCTTCCGCGGTTTCTGATTTAACCCTTGCTTCAGTAGGCAGACACCTTGAATTAGGCGAGTATGTTCTCTTGGGAAGCAACGAAATTAGGACTGGTGGTAGAAGGCGCCGCTCCAATGTTGCCAATGCACTTGAAGCTTTGATCGGAGCGATTTATCTAGATGCTGGCATTGGCAAAGCGCGCGACTTTATTGTTGAAGCCATTAACAACGAGGTTGAGAAGGTAAGCCAAGAGGGCTTTATTCGCGATTACAAGAGTACTCTCCAAGAGATTACCCAAAAGGAAAAATGGGGGCTGCCTCAATATAAGGTAATTAAAGAAACCGGCCCCAGACATAAACGGGTTTTTTGTATTCAGGTGAAGGTAAAAAATAAGATTTTGGGGACTGGGCGGGGAGGAAGCAAAAAAGAGGCGCAGCAAAGAGCCGCGTCTTCGGCTTATCGTAATTTGCAAAAAGAACAAAAAGAAAAAGAAGCTCCCCCGAGTGAAAAGCAGGGAGGAATTGGCAAGATTTTGCGTAATGTGGGCAAGAGAATGAGTTTTCGCCCTCGGAGGAAAAGTAGTGGCAAAGAAAATCCTCGTTAAAAACGGAAGAGTAATTGACCCAGCCTCTAAATTAGATGCCATAAGAGATGTTTTAATTGAAGGATCAAAAATTACCAAAGTTGCGGCCAAGATTAATGCTTCTGGCGCGCAAATAATTGATGCTAAGGGGATGTGGGTTCTCCCTGGCTTAGTTGATATGCACGCTCATTTAAGAGACCCTGGCAATCCAGAAGAAGAGACCATTGCTTCTGGAACGCGTTCCGCTGCTTTAGGCGGATTTACCTCTATTGCCTGTATGGCAAATACCGAGCCCACTTTAGATAACCGGGCTCAAATCCAATACGTTGTTTCAAAGGCAAAAGAAGAAGGCGTGGTAAATGTCTATCCAATTGGAGCGGTTACCAAAGGGCTTCGAGGCGAAGAATTAGCAGAGATTGGCTTTATGCTTGATGAAGGGGCCAAGGGTTTTTCAGACGATGGCAAGCCAATTGTAAATGCAGAGTTTATGCGCCAGGCTTTAGAATATACTTCTCAATTTGATCTGCCGATAATTTGTCACGAAGAAGATCTCGATCTTTCCGCAGGTGGACAGATGAATGAAGGAGCGCTTTCAACTCAACTAGGGCTTCGCGGGATCCCGGCTTTAGCAGAAGAGATAATGATAGAACGAGATCTGCGGCTGGCAGAAAAATTTGGAAAAATTCATATTGCCCATGTTTCAAGTGCTGGTTCAGTAGACTTAATCCGCAAGGCCAAGAAAAACGGAAAAGCAACTTGTGAGACTGCACCGCACTATTTTGTTTTAACCGAAGAGGCAGTCAAAGGCTACAATACTAACGCAAAAGTAAATCCTCCACTTAAAACCAGCAAAGACGTAAAAGCCATTATCAAAGGCTTGAAAGACGGAACAATCGATGCCATTGCCACAGACCATGCGCCGCACGTAATTGAAGATAAAAATTTAGAATTTCAAAAAGCAAAGTCTGGCATGGTTGGGTTTGAAACCGCGCTGGCCTTAGTGATCACCTATTTAATTGATAAAAAATTTCTCACTCGTTTGCAGGCAGTAGAAAAATTAACCTTAGGCCCGGCTAAAATTCTCAAACTAGACAAAGGAACCCTAATGCCTGGCGCAGATGCAGATATTACTATTGTTGATCCAGATAAAAAGTGGAGCGTAGAAGCTTCCAAAC
>JABMSE010000130.1 GCA_013204645.1 Candidatus Saganbacteria bacterium
CGTCAATGGTAATCACATACTCGCCCCTGGCATAATTGAATCCACACATAATGGCATTATGTTGCCCAAAATTTCGCGCTAATCTAAAAGCTCTTACGTTTGAGTGATGGCCCTTTATCTTTTTTATTGTTTCCCAAGAGTCGTCTGGACTCCCATCATCGACCAGAATAATCTCATAATCCCGATGCATATTTTTAAAAACTGCATCAATCTTTAAGCAAAGTTCTTCTACAGTCTTTTCACCATTAAAAACCGGAATAACAATTGAAAACAAATTTTTGCTCCCCATATTAATACTATCCACCATATCTCTGCCCCCTTTTGTGTTAATTTACTATCTCCCAGCTAACTGGCATGCCCTTCTTAATAGCCCTCTTAACTGTTTTGCCAAGCAAATGATCATAATGCTTGGGTGACAAGCCCAATCCAGGCCGTATAGCCTTGAGATTATCTCTAGAAAGAGCTTCCCCTCTCTTCATATCAGAAACCACGTAGAGCGAGCGACGATATTTTAATGATATTTTTTCTCCCTTAGTTGGGCCATATTTAATTTCCCCAATTGCTTGCCAAGCTTTTTGTGTCTCTTCAACTAACTGTTTCATTTCAGCTGGCTCCATAGAAAAAGCCGCATCCACCCCACCCTCTTTTCTTGACAAGGTGAAATGTTTTTCGATAACCGTTGCCCCTACGGAAATACTGGCAAGTGCCACGCCAATCCCCAGGGTGTGATCTGATATCCCAATAGCACACTTAAACTTTTTCTTCATATCAGCAATCGTCAACAGATTAGAGTCAACCGGAGATGCCGGATAACTACTGGTACATTTTAAAAGAGTGATATCAGAAGCCCCACCTGATTTAGCTGCCCTAACCGCTTCGCGAATTTCTTGAATTGTTGCCATCCCGGTAGACACAATAATTGGTTTGCCAGTTGAGGCTACCTTGCAAATCAGGGGAAGATCAACCAGCTCAAAAGAAGCAATCTTATAGATAGGAACATTTAATTCCTCAAGAAAATCAACTGCCGTTTCATCAAAGGGTGTGCTAAAGCCAATTATTCCAAGTTTTTTGCAAAGAGCAAATATTGGTTTGTGCCACTTCCAGGGGGTGTGAGCTTCTTGATAAAGTTTATATAGGCTTTGTCCTTTCCACAAACTCTTAGCTTCCTTGATGAAAAATTCACCTTTATCTAGGGGCAGCGTCATAGTGTCAGCCGTATAGGTTTGAATTTTTAGTGCATGAACCCCAGCTTTTGCCGCTGCTCTAACAATTGCCAGAGCCCTATCTAAAGACTGATTATGATTGCCTGACATCTCCGCAATTATAAAAGGCCTATTGCCAAGCTTCTTTTTCTTACCTTTTGTTTTCATTAATCCTTAATCCTAACCTTTATTAACTCATGCATTTTTTTATTTTTTTCCTTGAGTTCTTTTTTTGAATCAAAGCGAAAAAAAACAATGCCTAATCTCTGGGTCATAAAATCCACAATTTCTCCATCTTTCTTAAAAATCATAAACTTATCAATGATGTTCTTTTCAATCTCAGCATCAAAAACAACGTCTGTAAATCTTCCGTTCTTATCACCCATAATAACGTGACGAGTATAATAGCCCTGTACTGGCCTTTGTTCTAAGTCACCAATGGTTATCCCGACAAAAGCTTTAAGCATAAACAATGGATAGTCAACTCCGGTCGCATGCTTAACAAAATCAATATACAAATCCCCTGGGATACGCCGACATATATCTATTATGTACGGATTGTTTTCTTTTAAAATAAACTGCAGATGGAAAACTCCATTTTTTAGCCGTAAAATCTTTGCAATCTTTTGCACATCCGAAATAAGCACGGCCACAGCTTTCTCTGGGACATCTCCAGGCGCAGAGGCGCCAGCAACCGTATATTTATTTAAATAATAATACTCATTATCAAAAAAATAAAAAACTACCTTACCCTCATTAATTATGGTGGAAAACCCATGATTTGTTCCTTCAATAAACTCTTCAACAATAATCTTCTTGGTTTTCGATCTAGCGAAAGCTTTTATAATTGCCGCTTCAGCTTCTTCTTGATTTAAAACCTTAACAATACCTTTTCCTCCACTTAGATCAGCTGGCTTTACAATCAGTGGAAAACTAAAACCAGCAACTCCATTGTTGGCAGAATTAATATCACTAAAGCTTTCTGCCTTTGGCGCTGCTATGTTATTTTCCTTGGCAAATTTCAAAAAACTATCCTTATAATGCAGGGTTTTAGCTGCCTCATATGAATCAAGATGATTAAGGCCCATTTGCTCGGCAGCATATGAACAAGTAACAGCAGAAAGGCCAGCTGCCCCAGGGCAAATGGCATCAACTTTTTGTTCTTTTGCAACAGCCAAAACTGCTTCTTTATCAGAGTTATCAGCGCGGCAATAGCGATCAGAATATAAATTACCCAAACCATTTTCGTCATGCCCACTGGTTATCACGAAAAAACCCAACTTCTTCGCAGCCTTAATAATCGGGATATCGGCATATCCCCCACTGGCAATGAGTAATTTTTTCTTCACTAAACAACTACCTCTTTAATAAGCCGTGATTCATGAATCCCCAATTTATAATAATTGCCCAGTATATTAGGAATATTCTGGACCGCTGCGATTAAAACAGGGGAATCAGACTCAAGTAAAACCTCAGGAGCTAAAACATTATAACCAAAGAATTTCTTGCCCACTTTTTCAGCTGAATTATCTACCAGGTGTTTAATTTTTACGTCTTTAAAGAAAGCTGATTTCTCTATTAAAAATTGCGCTTGAATACCGGCCCCCCAGATAACAACACTTTCATATTTGTCTTTTTTTGCAAAGGCTCTCTCCAAATTTAATTCTTTTAGCCTTTCTAAAACCTTGTCATAGCGCATATTTAATTCGCAGGAAATTCTCTGCCAAAACAAATCATCAAAAAATATAAACCTTACATTAATATCTGATAAATAGGTATGCAGGGCTATGGCCGCCACCAGAGAATCAATATCAACAAATTCTTCTTTAAAATCAACACTTATCTGAAAATTGCATTTTTCAAGTGAATGCTGCTTAACATAGCTCGCAAAGGATTGCAGTTCATCAAGAGAGCGGTTTTCTGCGGTTATTATGTACTTAATAATCATATTTTCTGGTTTAGACAACGAATACTTTTTCAAATTTGCGAATACTTTTTTGAAACCCTTATGTTTTCTGGTTTTATAGAAATTTTCCTCATTGCCAGCATCTATGCTGGTTATCGTCAAAATTTTATCTTCTTTAAGCAAGCCATTAATAAGATCAGAAAAGACTGTTGCATTTGTAAAAACCCTTTGCTTGATATGGGGAAAGTTTTCGGCCATAAAACCTATAAGTTTATCAAAAAACTTATCTAGGGTGGGCTCGCCCCCCCCCCACATAACTGTCTTACAAGATGCTAAGCTGCCTTTTTCAAAAAGCTGATCTATCAACAAAAGAACATCGTATTTTGGCTTCTTTCCTCCGAAATATCTATCGCTGCAATAATTACACTTCATATTACATACAGTGTTATATTCAAATGAAATATATTCGATTTTAAGTTCAGCAATAGGCGCCCACTCTCTAAAGGCTAGATAGGGACAGCCCATACATTCCTGTGCTGTTCCCCGGTTCAATCTTGTGTGCAAACACCTCTTAGCTTTTAAGATATTTTGAGGAGTAAATTCATCCCAGCTATATCCGCTCTGGCCAAGGAGCACAGCATCTCCTTTCATCTCATTGTTTGAAAAAAACCTTTTGCAGCAGGTCCGAATCTCATCTGGGGTTAAAAACACAGAATTATAGAGATCATAACAGCCCCAGCTCTTTGCCTTTATTCCTTCTAGATAATCCCCCATGTTCTTGCTTATACTTTTTGGTTTATTAGCCATTAAATTTAAAAAGTGCTCGGCTATCATTATATATTTTGGCTTAAAAGTATTTTCTATCTCTAACGGGGCAATATTGCAAAGCGCCAATAATTTGACATACTCACTATACAATTCAAAGTAAAGTTCATCAGCACAATCTTTTGCCCCATGCCTTTGCCAGATATATCTTGCCTCAGAAGCTACCACTCTTAATACTCCCAGCCAATAAGCATGAAGAGTTTCTCCCCCACACATATTCTTAGCGCTAAGAAACAAATAAATCTCTAAAAGTGCACCCAAAAAACTCTTGATATGATCTTTGGAAATAGAATTAATAATAGAACCTTCTCGATTGTTTTTCAGGTATAAAGGCCTATCCAATATTCCAATCTTACTTGCCCAAAAATAAACTTTAAACTGAAACTCTACATCCTCGTGCAGGCCAGCCCTAAATCGCAGCTTATTTTTATCTAACAGGTCCTTTTTGACTGCGGCATAAACAACCGATGGATCAAGCCCCAGTGAAACATATTCGGCAATAAGCTCATCTTTTTTCTTCAATAAACTTCCAAGATCCCAGCGGCCGCTGTATTTTTCGCTTTTAATATTAGAATGCTTATCATATCTCCAATTGTATCCAACCACCTCAAGGGAATTATTTGTGCGGCTGATATATTCACACAAACTTTTTAACGCATCAGCACTTAATCGATCATCACCATCAAGAAAAATCAACCATTCACCAGTTGCATTTTCAATTCCTACATTTCTGGTCAGCCCGAGCCCTAGGTTTTTTTCGTTCTTGAATAATTTTACCCAGTCCTTATTATCATCCCTAAATTGTTCCAAAATCTGATAAGTATTATCAAAAGAACAATCATCAATCAACAAAACCTCTTTTTCCCAGTTGCCGGACTCAAGCTTAACTAAGCTATCTAAGCATCCGCTAATATATTTTTCGATATTATAAGCTGGAACTATAATTGAAAATTTCATAAATTTCCTTTTTATCTCTTTTGGTAATTGCAGAACACACTGTCTTGCAGCCATTTTTCAGGAAAAAGATCTTTGTATTCCTCATACAATTCTTTTGCCTTTGAATCCTCACTCAAGACTTTGTTGGCTTTCTTTATAACTTCATCAGCCGCTTGTTCATTGCCTTGATTTTTATGTATACGATAAATGCCATAATAGCCAAAAATATGGAAAGGATAATCCTTAACAATGTTTTCAAAAAGATGCAAAGCTGTTTTATAGTTGCCATTGCGCATATTGTAATTGTTTATAAAGTTAACACTCAAATTAAACCTATATGTCCATTCTTTAAGATCTACTGCTGAAATCTCATCTGTATCAAAACCTCTCTCATTGAAATCTTTTATAGACCGCAGATAAACCTCTTCCTCAATATAACCTTTTTCAATACACTGCTTATATAATTCTGAACCAATAAGCGGAGTAGCTATAATAACAAGGACCCAATCTGCACCCAGATTTCCAACATAATCAGCTGATTCTTCCATAAGTTCTTTTGCCTCGCCTGGAAACCCAAAAATCACATTACAGGTCGTTAGAACTCCCTTTTTTCGGCAAAGGGCCACGATTTCTTTTGCTTTTACAAGGTTAACATGTTTCTTAATTATATTTTTTTGTACATATTCCGATCCAGATTCTAAAGGTAAAGTAATGTGCTTCGTTCCCAAATCAACTATCGCATCCAGGATTTCTTCATTCAGGGAATTAATGTGAAAACCATTCGTAACATCCATTGTTAAATTAGGAATATTAAGCTTCTTTATTTCTTTATATAGCCGCATAAATCTTTTCTTATCAGAAATAATATGATCATCAGCGGGAGTAAAATACAAAATCCCATACCGATTATTCAATAGATTGATTTCTTCTAAAACTCTTTCCACCGAGTGATACCTAACTCTGCGACCGTGTATCGTATGGGAAGCACAAAATGTACACATATGAGGGCAACCCCTTGACGTCATAATACTTGCCGATTTCATGCCAGAACCTTTGCTGTCCTTTCGATGTCCACGCATGGAATAAGTTTTCATGTCAATTAAATCATAATCTGGCAACGGGAGCTGATCTAACTCTTTTGGCGCATCAGCTAATAATAAAAGTTTATCTGTTTCAATGTCCATCCTATTATAAACACCTTTGACAGATATTTTTTCATTATTCGCATACTGACCAACCATTTCAGAGAAGGCAATTTCTCCCTCACCTAAGACAACGTAATCTATATCGTCATATTTCAATAGATGTTTTGGGCAATTACTGGCGTGCATTCCGCCAACAACTATTAACGCGTTTGGGAAAATTGATTTTAATATTTTTAATGTCATATCAAAAAAAACATGAGAGGTTGAAAACATAAGTGATATTGCAATAATATGCGGATTAAAATTTACGTATTTCTTTGCTTGTGATTCTATAAATGCCTCTATGCTCGAGCTACCAATTAATTCATTGTAATGCAGTGGAAAATCAAGTAATTCGATCTTCCCAACATTATTATGAGCCTTCAAATATGATGAAAGGTATAAAATTCCCATCGGCATAACCAATACTACAAAATGTGACAATAAACCCTTCATAAACCGCTGAATATAATTTAAAGGCATTGGCACCAAATTAACGAAAAGAATATTAGGTTTCATTGTTTGCCTCCCCTTTTACCCTCTCCCAAGAATTGCTTTTTGCTGATCGGGCAATCGCATCTAACATGCATAATCCTTCCACTGCTTCATTTATGCCAAACACATGTTTAGATTTATAATTTGAATTCTCTCTATAAGCCGTGAGGCTATCTGCGATATCGTAATAAAGATTGGCAAAAGCTTCAATAAATCCTGCCGGATGGCCAGCCTTAAAGCGGTTATAGCGCGCCTCCGACGGTATAACTACATCAACATCACCGCGTTCAACCACCCGTGTATGGCCTTTATTATCGTTGAGATAGAGCCTTTCCGGGTCCATTTGATACCATTCAGCTGAACTTTTTTCTCCGTAAACTCTTATCCTAAGACCATTCCTGTATCCCAAGGCTGTTTTGCTGTACCAAATGTTGCATACCAGATTATTGGTGTATTTGGCTATGCAGATTATGTTATCCGCAACCTGCTTAAAAAAACCAAAGCTATTTTGTACGGCAATTACCTCTAGAGGGCTTTCGCCGGTTAGAAAGCCAATTTTACTATGAAGGTGAACGCCCAGATCTAAAGAAACTGTGGGGATACCTCCATCCTGTAGCCTCCATTGCTGCGGCAGCATAGGATCGCCCTTTTTATCCAATCGCGAAAAGCCTTCCTGCGGCATTTCAATATGGATCTGCTGGATCCTGCCTAATTTATTCTGCCTTATCATTGACCTTAACTCTCTAACCATTGGATAGCCATTATAGTTATAGGTCACGGCCAAATACCCATTGTGTTTCTTTAAAGCTTTTCTTATGTTTAGCGCATCAGAAACTGAAGCCGTTAAAGCCTTTTCACAGATTATCGGATAACCTGCTTTTATGGCCTCGACAACAATTTCCGTGTGTTGCGAAGTGGGAGTTAATACAACTACGGCATCTATTTTGTTTTTTTCTCCTTCAAGTAATTCCTTCCAATTTGAATAAACCCTTTCTGCGTGCCATTGTTTTGCTGTCTGCTCATTCATTTCTTTATCAATACTAAAACAGCCTGCCACTAAGGAAAACCTATCATCCATCTGCGCTGCTATCTTATGCGTTGTCCCAATGACTGAATCCAACCCACCACCAATAAAAGCCAATTTTAATCTTGTCATTTTGTCCCCTTCAATATTTTACACAGCCTTCTGGGGCCCTTCCCGTCAATAATTATGGTATTGTTTTTGATCATTCTGTTCCTTGTCTTATACAAAAGCAGTTTTCCAAACGATCTCGCCAACCTACGCCATATATCATTTGCACTGACCCATCCCACATCCTCAATTAATCCTTTTCTTTTAAAAAACTCCAAGCCTATTGACTGGTTTTGCGCAAAACAAACTGCAATTGTGGGCGTACTTGTTCTCACAAGCTCATATAAGGTTTGGCCTCCGGCAGAAATACAAAAATCACACTTTGACATTAATCTCTTAATTTCTTCGGCAGAAAGCTTGCTATACAAATTGAGTTTAAGGCACAAATCTGGCTTGGGATAGAAATTGGATGCCACAAGATGATAGTTGAAATCAGGGTAATTTTTTGATAAATATTCCAAAAGTTTATTTAAAAAACCATTTTGCTCGGTGCCGCCAAATGCAATTAAAATATTTTTTACTCTTTTCCTTGCTTGTTTCCTGGGAACGCTCCAGAACGGTTTTCTTAAAATTATATAATCCCTACCCAACAAATAAATAATCTCATCATTTTGAGGGTAATTTAATGTATCCCCATAAATCGACGGATTAATTACAATGCCCCGAGGATATTTAAGCCTATTCAAATCATCTAACATAATTAGTTGGCCAGAAAATACCTGAGAAATCTTATTATAAAAAGATTTCGGCGCCAGATAAGAGTCAATTACAATACTGTCAGCTTCAGCTATTATTTTAAATAACCGCTGCTTTTCCTTTAGCCAATTAAAGATTTGGTAATTTTTGTCTTTCAATAAATACAAGAGCGTATTATCACCATTTATAATTAATTCGGGATTTGCGCCTTTTTCTCCAAAAATCTGATATAAGGCCGTGCATCTGGCTATATGACCAAGCCCCTTGTTTTTTCCACCCTCGGTTAAAATCAAAATTTTCATGTTAATCCTGCTTTAGCGCTTCTTTAACGCTATCAATCACTCTTAAAACGTCCTCGTCGGCCATTTTAGGATATAAAGACAATGTTATCGCTTGAGCATAATATGCTTCAGCCTTTGGGCATTCCCCTCTTCTGTAGCCCATTTTTTGATAATAAGGCTGCCAATAAACCGGTATATAATGAACATTAACTAAAACCCCAGCTCCTCTTAATTTATCAAAAACCCGGCGACGATCCTCAACCTGAATCACATAAAGATGATAGGATGATTTATTGCCTTCCTTTTCTAAAAGAGCAACAACTTTGTCTAGATCAGCAAAGGCTTCATCGTATCTTTTTGCAATTTCTCTTCTTCTTTTAACAAACCCATCTAATTTAGCTAGTTGATTTATCCCTAAAGCAGATTGAAAATCCGTAAGGCGATAATTAAATCCAATGGTTTGCATTTCATAGTACCAGGCTCCCTCATCATTCTTTAACAGAAGATCATTTTCTTTGGTAATGCCGTGAGATCGAAACAGCAAAAGTTTATCGTAGTAAGTTTTTTCATTAGTTAGAACTACCCCACCCTCACCGGTAGTAATATGTTTTACGGCATGAAAACTTAAAACCGTCATATCAGAGTATTTGCAAGATCCGATTTTTGATCCCTTGTATTCTGCCCCCAGAGCATGACAAGCATCCTCAATAACCACCAAATCGTTTTCTTTGGCTATTTTGTTGATTTCTTCCATAGCAGAAGGATTACCGGCGAAGTGAACAGGGATTATCGCCTTTGTTCTAGCTGTTATTTTTTCACTTATCTCTTCGGGATCAATATTAATCGTATCAGGACACACATCTGCAAAAACCGGTTTTCCTCCACAATACAACACACAATTGGCTGTCGCTACAAAGGTAATGGGTGAAGTTATAACCTCATCTCCTTTACCTATTGCCGCCGCAAAACAGGCTGCGTGAAGAGCTGAAGTGCCAGAATTTAGTGCCACAGCATACTTAGTTCCACAATAAGCAGCCACCTTTTCTTCAAATTCTTTAACTTTAGGCCCTTGGGTTAGCCAGTCAGATTTCAAGGCCTCGGCCACAACCTTAACATCTTCTTCATCTATCCATTGTGTTGCATAGGGAATATTAACCAAGATTACCCTCCTATCATTTCCTGCAATTGCGGGATAGAAAGCCACTCGGCATTGTTATCACTGCTATAAGAAAAACCATCTGGAACAGATCTCCCGCTCGTATGATTATTTGCATCCCACCAGTGAAAAGCCGGCCGGATAATATAACAATCTTCCAATTCAGCTGTGTTGCGGGAATCATCTGAAGAGATCATCACCTCATGAACTTTTTCTCCAGGCCGTATGCCGATCACTTTTGTGCTGCAATTGGGAGCAACTGCACTCGCAACATCCATAATATTCATGCTCGGGATCTTGGGCACAAATATTTCCCCTCCCTGCATTCTTTCAAAATTCTTCAGGACGAAACGAACTCCCTGCTCAAGGGTTATGAAGAAGCGTGTCATTTTAGGGTCGGTAATAGGAATTACACCTTCCTTCATCTTTTCTTTAAAAAACGGGACAACGCTACCCCGGCTTCCCACAACATTTCCATATCTCACGATCGAGAACCTGGTTTCGGCACTGCCGGAATAGGAATTTGCCGCGACCAAGAGTTTGTCAGAGCACAACTTTGTGGCACCATAAAGATTAACTGGATTACAAGCTTTATCCGTGCTTAACGCGATTATTTTCTTGACTTTGTGCTTTATGGAGCACTCGATCACGTTCATGGCACCGAGAATGTTGGTTTTGATGGCTTCAGCCGGATTATACTCCATGGCAGGCACAATTTTTAAGGCTGCGGCATGAACCACATAATCTACCCCCGACATAGCCAAAGAAAGCCGCTCTTTATCACGCACATCTCCAATAAAGAACCTTATGGCAGCATAGTCTTCAAACTGTGGCTGCATTTCATATTGTTTCATCTCATCCCGGCTGTAGATAATCAATTTCTTAGGTTTAAATTCCCTCAATACTATTTCTACAAATTTTTTGCCGAATGACCCGGTCCCACCAGTAATTAAAATCACTTTGTCATTGAACATATTGAGAACTCCTTTGTTTTATAGGTTCAAGATTTACATAATCTTTTTTATACCATTCAACAAATCGTTTTATCCCAACATTAATATTAACTTTAGGATCAAACCCCAATTTTTGTCGTGAAGAACCTATATCTGCCCAGGTTTCACAAACCTCCCCCGGTTGCATGGGAAGCATCTCCAACTTTGCCTTTTTATCGAGATTCTTTTCAATACAAGCAATAAAATCCATGAGATTTTCGGCCCGATCATTGCCCAGATTAAAAACCTCATAGGAGGCTTCATAATCAAGGCTAGCCAATACCCCCTGCACAATGTCATCGATATAGGTAAAATCCCGCCTCATCTCTCCCCGGTTAAATACTTTTATGGGTTCATCTTGGAGGATTGCCTGGGTAAAGATAAAATAAGCCATATCCGGTCTCCCCCAGGGACCGTAGACCGTAAAAAAACGCAGACCAATTGTATTTATTCCATACAAATGGCTGTAGACATGGGCCACAAGCTCATTTGACACTTTGGTAGCAGCATACAAAGAAATCGGTTTATCCACTTTATCCGCAACACAGAAGGGAACTTTGGTATTCGCACCATAAACTGATGAAGATGAAGCATAAACAAACTGCTTTATTCCAAAATTGCGTGCACACTCAATAATATTTAAGAAAGCCTCATTATTTGACTTTTGGTAAGCAAAAGGATCGGTTATGGAAAAACGCACGCCTGGCTGCGCAGCAAGATGGCATATTTTATCGACCTTTTCATCCGCAAATATCCGACCTAAAGCCTGATAATCGCACAGGTCAAGGTGATAAAACCTGTAATTATCATTCTTTTCTAATATTTCATTTCGGGCAAGCTTTAAGTTCACATCATAATAATCATTAAGGCTGTCAACACCGATCA
>JABMSE010000010.1 GCA_013204645.1 Candidatus Saganbacteria bacterium
ATGCCAAGCCAATCCAAGGCTTTTCTGCCAGGGCTGCTTTTAAGTAACCAAGCCTGGGCGCGTCGGGCCAGCTTTAGGCCGCCCTTAAAAGGTTTTTTGGCGGTGCTGTCAATTTGTTCTAGCGCCAGGTTGTCAACGATTCCCTTAAGTGTGGCTTTATGGGCAAAAAGATCCTGGTAGCTTAGGCTGGTAGTATTGAGCCACATACTATCAACAACCTGTTTGAGAGCTTGATGGTCTTGAGGTTTGTTCTTTGTCCATTCATCCAAGCTTTTTTGGGCAACGTCTTTTTTGGTTTCCTTGCGCATAATTGCCCAGGCCAAAAGTTTAGTTGCAAGCTGATAAGATCCAAAGATCATATTAACAATAATAGCTAATCCTAAAGGAAGGGCTAATTGAGAAAAACCTCCAAGTGCAATAAAGGCAATTGCTGTGGCAAGAGCAGTGGCTTGAACTCCGATCATAACTTTGGTAGCCGTTGTTGCTTCTTTGGCGCCGCCAGCTTCTCCCCCACCAACGGTTAGAGCGAAAATAGCGTATTGGGCCCGATCTAGGAATTGGCCTACACCTGCTTTAAGATAGCCATAAAGAAAAGTTAACTCATAGGCGGGATTAATTAAGAAACCGGTCATGAATCCATAACCTAGGGTAAACATTTGCAGAATATAATTTGCAGAAGGAAAGATAGTTCGTGCTGTCCAGGCCACGATAAAATAGGTTAAATCAACTGGGAAGAACAAGATGTGTCCACCCGTTGCCAGGAAAAAAGGAACCGCAGCTAATTCTCCCAGTTTAGCAAAAGCCACTTTATACCAGGTGCGTCCGGCCGCAGTTTCAGATATTTCTCCCCACTTCATAAAAACTGGATCGCGCCTAAGATGCCGTGCCATAATTAAATCATTCATGGCCAGCCTAAAAGGAAAGATAAATAGGGTTTCGCTTAAAATGTAACGCAAGGCATTTTGGGTAAAATATTTGCCCCATCTTTTCTCAGCTGGAAGAATAGCCATCATGCGTTTGGTAATCCACATGCGCTCTCCACGCAAGCGGGATAAAAGTTCCATTTGCGTATCTTCGGATACGCCGGGACCGCCAACATGGTGTCCGTGGTTTGAGAATTTGGTGGCATGGGGGGCATTTGTTTCCATGGCATCTGCTGCCATTTCATCATAAAGGGCACTGCTGTGCATAGTGTGAGTTCTTCCCGATTCAATTCCATACATGGCTCGGGTTCCTTTTCCGCGGTTAATTGCAATGTTAGCTCCCCAGCGTAGGATGCGGGTTAAGCCATTAAAGATTTGTAGACCATAAAAATAAGCATCACGAGGATAAGCGGCAGACATTTCCCCCATATTTCCGGTTCTGCTTTGAACACTGATACTGGTAAAAATTAGGTTTTGCACCCGACTTAAGCCTAAATCAATACGCTCAATATGGGTTAGTGGTTCGCTGCGTGATAAGGGCAGCCACTCACCGTCAATTTCTGCCGCAGCATCAGCTGTTGAGGGAAAAATCTTATGATTTGGAGAAAGTGTCCCTACTAAAGTAGCTGGTGTATCAATTTCATAAGTGCTTGTTTTATGAAGAATTAAGCGCAGTTCTCCATGATCAGCTGGATAACGATCAATTACTGGTCGATAGCGCGCAGTTTCATCTGTATAATACTCTGCTTGATAAAAATCATCAAAAGTACTCATGCCGGCTTTGCGGTTTGCAAGAAGAGGTTTCCCTAGGTTATCGACAAAATAGCGGCCTGACATGATTAAGGTCTGTTGGGTGCGGCCAGGTAATGTATAACTAATTTCAGCTTCTCTGGTTTGGGGATTGATTCTTATCTCCTGGATGTGGCGTTGTTCAATGCCAAAGGTCTTGAGCCGTTTTTGTCCCTCGGGAGTAAAGTTATAGACATATTTTGATTGATCTTCGCGCAAGCCATTGGTTTCCATGCGGGCTTCAACAACTTTTAGTTTGCTGGGTTTTCCTTCTATGGGAGCAATTTCAATGGTACTAGTTACATGAGAAACTTGATCCCACCATCGGTAGCAGCCCAGAGATTTAATTTGAGGGGAAACCCCTACCTTTCTTGTTCCACTTTTTTGATTAACATCATATTCAACAACTAATCCTAAGATATCCCCCTTAGGGTAGTTTTCTGCACCAGATGCTTTTTGTGGGCTAAAGGTTTTCCCGCCATCTATAAAAATCCGTCCTGAAGCATCAATGTCTTTTGGGTGTTCTCCAAAGCTGCGTCCATGAGCCCAGGCTGGTGGAATATAAGTGGGTGGGATGGCAACTGGTAAATGGTTATCGAAAACTACAATGCGGGGCTCACGTTTTAAACCAGGAATGTGGTTTAAACCAGGAATGGTTCTCGCTTTGCCCCAGAGCAAAATTTGGTTTGAGGCCAATTGGGTATATCGGTAATAATCTTTTGGCCCTGATAATCTTTGTGCTTTCATTCTAGCGCTCATGATTATGTCCTCTTATTCCATAATTGGGGGCGATCCCCAGGAAAAAGTCTAGCAAAACCAATTTGTTCTTGTTCTTGTTCTGGTTCTGGTTCTGGTTCATCTCTGTCCCTATATGTTATTTTTACAAAATGTGCATCACCTTCGCGATGAGGATTAACCGCAAAAACATCTCCGCCAATCTCAAGATCAGTGACATCGGCCGGTACGTTTAAACTATCGATATAGCGTGGCCAGTGATGGGTTGGAAGGATTACTTCTCGTTGACCTGCTCCAGTTCCATAGAGCAGGGAAAAAGCAGTGATTTCGCCAGCAGCCATGCTAACTTTAGCGCCATGTAATCTAGCAAAACCAGGTTCATCATTGGGCCCCTTGGGAACCCCTTCATCTCTTCCACCTAAAACAGCAGCCTTACAGACCAGGAGGGGAATTTGTCTTTCACTCGAATCCTGGACAGCTCTTTGTAAAACTTGCTGGATTGTTGTGTTTTGGGGTTCAGTCAAGGTTGGCAAACTAAATTCTTTTTTCTTTGTGTCAAATTTGGGTTGTATTAAGCCATTTGCATCAATATAACCTGCCTGGACTAACGCATCCCATATAATAGTAGCTTGTTCTTCGCCGAAGCCTGAAAGGGCTGTTCTATCAATATGGTGATCATGATATGAAAACTCGATGTTAGCATCTACCACATGTAAGCCTACTTCTTTGTCTAACGTAAGCCTTGGATCTGGATAAGGATCAGGAATGGTAAAATCTTTGCCAACCCTGTGCATATAAAGTAGATTTAAATAAGTATTGTTTTGCCTATCACGCTCTACGATCGCCGGCAAATGCAAATAGGTTGAGAGTTGAATGTCATTTTTATCCATCATAACAGCGTAATCCCAATTTGGGATCTCAAAGGTTGCTGGTTCCATAGAGCCCCAGGGAACTTTGTCAATGGTGGCGACTTGAAATTTGGCAGGTAGTTGGGTATGTGAGGAATCTCTGAATACGCAGCTGGCTGCTCCAGAAGGATCCCTTCTAACACTTGGAACAGCACCTTGATTAGCTGGGTTATGATAATAATTACTGACAAATCTCTCTTCGCCGTTTATGGAAACGCGAATTGGAACTGCTCCTGGCAGAAAACCTTCAGGAGTATCTGGTTTATTGTCAAACCTCTCTACAACTGGAGAAGTTGAAAGAGACTCCGATCTATTTTTTTGAATCTCATTTAGAACTTCGTCAGCTTCGATCCACACGAACTGTATGGATTCTGGGGTTCCAGCTGGAGCATCATATCTAAAATCCTGATTTAGTACTCTGGCCCAGGTTCCAGATATCCAGTGGGTGGCGGTGTGGGCTGGATCGCTATCAAATGGATCTGTGCTCCACATCTTATAGACGCGCAGACCTTGAAAAATATTAACTGTGGTAACATTTTCAACTTTTCTTACTTTTTGCTCATCGCCAGCTGTTTCTTTGCGACAAACAAGTTGTTGCCGTGCTTCAATTGGATCAAAACAGCCGAGTTCCCAAGCCCAATCCTCGTAACATTCTTCATAAACTGCACGCCTGACAGCTCGATCTTGTCTTTCTGCGGCAGTTAGGTGTGTGAGTCTTGCTTCCATGGTATCTGCTAGGCTTCTAAAACTTTGTGCTCGTTCAGCTAGGGCATCCATTCCCGCGCGGACATACTCGTTTATCTCTTCAATAAACCAACCGCGTAGGACCTGTTGTAAAATGTCTTTTACTTCATCTGTAGTTTGACATTTGTCGATGTTTTCCTCTCTAATAGTTGGTTTAAATTTAAGCGTTTCTGAGTCTGGATTATCAAATAAATCTTTTACTTTTTCAAATTGCTCTGTTGGGATGCTTGCTCTTGCAACGGTGCCGCTGCCGTTCCACATTTCAAACCAGGTTCGATGTCTAAAGCGTTGGTGCAATAGGTCGTAGGCCCTATCTCTGTCAGCAGGTGATAAATTAGCTAAGGCAGCGTCTGCAACAAAGACCGCTCTTTCCCGAGTAAAGGTTGGCTGAAGCTGGGCCATATCTGAACACACCTCAGTTAAATATCCTCCACAAACGAGGGTGTCCCAAACGAATTGCGGTAGAGCTTGGAACCCAGCAAATTCATCAAGCGTTAACATCCCACGGATTCTTCTGGTGAGCTCGGTTTTTAATTCGGTATCATAATAATCTGCGGTTGCTCTTAAATTATCAATCATTCTTTGGCAGCGGCCCAGAGTGGTTCTATTCCGCAAGCGGCCCCCAGCGGTTCTGTGCTGCAAAACTCCGCGGCGAAGACGACCATAAACACCTTCTTGTAGACATGCGGCCCACTCTGAATGGGCCAGATCTTCTGCCATGTTTTTTGAATTGGGTAAAAGACCGCCAGAGGGTAAGGCAGGACCATTTGCCACAAATCGAAGAGCGGCTTGGTAAGTATTTAAGTCAGGATTAATGCGGGCTCTGTTAGCAACGATCCAGCTAACCAAAGCTTCTTCGGCAGCTGGGTCATCCATATGTTCAATGTACTGTTTTGTGCGCAGAATAAGATCGGGTTCAATTGAAGGATCAGCGAGATTGCTAAATCCTTTTTGCCAAGCAGTTTTGTCAAAGAAAGAAACCAGGCGCAAATGGGGTTTAGCGGCTAAGAGCAGGGTAAAAACAACACCAGAGCTGTGCTCGATTAGCCCCGTGTTAGGGTTGCCAACGTAGACAACTTTATCACCTACTAATTCTCTTACTTCCCGCTCTCCTAAAACATCGGTAGCCGTAGTGCTAAGGTTTGAGATTTGTCCTAGAGCGGTATTAATCGAGTGAAAAATACCGTGGCTTTGGGTTACAAGTAGGGTGGCCAGTGATCCATATGCAGTAACGTATCCCAGAAGGGGAACCAAAGAATGATTTCCTAGGGAATAAAGAGTGGCAAGTACTCCACCGGCTAGAAATCCTTCCCAAGGAAGATATAGTTTGGCATGATCTAGCATTTTGGTGCGCCTTGGGGTCTTTAAGGGATCCACGAGTTTCTTTGAACCGCGCAAGGCTGCGGTTATTCCCGTTGCAGCTACTGGAGTTAGAAAAGGAACCAAGAGGGCGCCTGCTCCAACCGCCCAAACATTAGGAATCAGGAAGAAAGAAGAAGCAAAAACCAAAACCCCGAAGGTTGCCAAGAAATGTCCGTCAGCAAGAATTGAATATATGGAGGCAGAACCTTGCATGCGGATGCGATTAATTTCTCCAGGATCAAGTTGGCCAGTATAGCCTTTATCGATTCTTTCTTTGACGGTTTTAACAATATGGTTGAGCAGTGCTAGAGAACCAATTGAGTAGGCCAGGGTTCCTTCCATGCCCATGTGTTCTAGAACTCCCTGGATGCGCATATGTGCGTCATGGACTAAATCCACCAGATGAATTCCTGAACCGATTACAACATAAGGAAAGACACACCTGGCATAAAAGCGAGCTATTTTTGCCAGAGGATGATGGGATGGCATTTTGTCATTAGCAATGGTTGCCACTACTCCAGCCCCAAAAGCAATTCCCATCCCCCAACCAAGAGGAGAAATAAAAGCCGTGGTTAGGAAAGGAATCCCTACTAGCCATGCTACACTCAAAATACCAGCGGCTGCACCAATTGCTTTTGCCGTTGCAATAGAATAAGCAATGGCTTTGCTATCACCGCTTTGATGGGCAGCATAAATTGATTCAGTCCCAGCCACAATTCCAGTGGCGATCTTAGAAACAAAAGCAGCTTGGTCAGCAAAGAGTGGGCTGAATTGTAAACCTAGGCTGGAAACACCAGTTAAGTTGTCAAAAGCGGCAAATTTTCCTTGATGAGTTCGTCCTGAGAGCATATATTCTTCAACTTGTGCGAGGCTAGAGATTTCATCTCGAAAAGCAGATTTTAATATGCCTTGGTCAGTTAGGCGGTCAAGGGTGAGTTCCGGGTCAGCAAGGGTTTCTGGAAGGGGGGTTGGGTTTATCGTTGCAAGATTTTTTATTTTCGCAGCCAGACTAGATCGATTAGCAAAACCTAAAGTTGCATAAAGGTTAGTTAGTGTAGGCGATATATGTTGTCGTACAGTAGGTGAATGTCTTATTCTTCTAGCAATCGGTGATGCTATTGCTCGTCCTATATTTAAAGCTAAAGCGCCTATCATATTAAACCCTTCCTGCCCACTACTCTTAAGAGCAGCGAACAAATATGCTTACGGTCTTTCCCTCTCATATATATATCGTCACATTTTGCCCAAAATTTCACTAAATTTGGCTTTTTTTGAGATTGGTGACTGACACCAGTGTCAGTCACCAGGGCCAAGTAGGCATTATTAGACAAGTTTGAGCTCAAACACATCAAGCGTGGTGGGATCTTCGTTGATGGTTACTTGATATTGCCAGGAAGGCGTAGATATTTTTTTACGCTGGATTTTTACTCCGCCGCCTTTTTTGGCAGATAAAGTAACTTTTTCGCCATCGGTAACGACTGTACCCGCACCTTTCAAGGCCACCACAGTTTTCGTCTGCTGTGCTAATTGCACTGCCTGTTCCTGACGGTCGCCTGGCAGATCTTCTCTAAACACTCCTGACCACAATCTTTTCATCTCACCCGGATGAGGTG
>JABMSE010000131.1 GCA_013204645.1 Candidatus Saganbacteria bacterium
CCTCAGTTGCCTGGATTAAACCAATTACACCGGCCAAAGCTCCCAGCACCCCCGCTTCCTGACATGAAGGTACAGCTCCTGGAGGAGGCGGCTCGGCAAACATGCAGCGGTAACATGGTCCCTCATTTGGCTTGATCACCATGGCTTGACCCTCAAACCTAAAAAAGGCACCGTGAACCAAAGGTTTATTGGCTAGCACACAAGCATCATTAATTAAATAGCGGGCTGGGAAATTATCTGTCCCATCAACAATAATGTCGTAATCGGCAATTATATCCATGATGTTGTCAGAAGTAAG
Source organism: Candidatus Saganbacteria bacterium (assembly GCA_013204645.1). Classification (GTDB taxonomy): domain Bacteria; phylum Margulisbacteria; class WOR-1; order O2-12-FULL-45-9; family O2-12-FULL-45-9; genus JABMSE01. The sequence goes on from JABMSE010000131.1 coordinate 299, forward strand.
TCTCAGCTCATAAGGAATAATATTAACATCCGGATTAACCTTCTTAAGCCGCTCTTTCGCTGCATCCACTTTAGGTTTACCAATATCATCTGAAGAATAGATTATTTGACGATGAATATTGTTAAGTTCTACTTTATCTGAATCTACTACCCCTAGGGTTCCAACTCCGGCCCCAGTGAGATAAGCCGCAACTGGGGAACCTAAACCTCCTGCGCCAATTACCAAAACTTTAGCTGCCAAGAGCTTCTTTTGTCCCTTGCCTCCAACCTTGGGTAATAATATTTGCCGGCTATACCTTTCTATCTGTTCGTCAGTTAAACTCACTTAAATCCTCCTGCTATCGCCGGAATAATTGAGACCTCATCGCCATCCTTTAGCAGAGTTTGCCCCCCCTCTAAAAACCTTACATCTTCCTCATTTACATAAATATTAATAAAACGCCTTATCTTTCCCGATTCATCACAGATCCTATCCTTTATTCCGGGAAAACTCTTTTCCAAACTATCTATCAAACCTACCACATCACTTGCTGAAACTTCAACTTGGTCCTTGCCTTGGGTTAACTTTTGCAATGGTTGAGGAATCCTTACTTTTATTGCCATGATACATCCCCCCCTTTTTTTAATGTTGGCTGAGAAATAATGTGCAGACTTACCCCAATGGCAATCACGCCTAAACCAACCTTAGCCCAAATATTTGGCACAACAAACAAGGCTGAATAAGCTATAGTTAAAATCAATAAAGAAATCGCAAAGACCTTAGTTTTCAAGGGGATTCCTCTCCCTGCCCGCCAATCCTTGATGTATTGCCCAAACCATCGGTTGCTTAACAACCAATTGTAAAACTTCTCACAACTCCTGGCATAACAGGCTGCAGCTAGCAAGAGGAAGGGGGTGGTAGGCAGTAGGGGTAAAAATATACCCACAAAACCCAAGACCACAAAAAAGGTACCCGCCCCAATTAATAATATTTTAATCAGTCCCTTCATTTAGAGTTTTACCCTTTCTTCAAAAGATTTTAGCGTCGGTTTTATCTGTATCGGTTTTCCTATTTTATCTTGAACCGCTTCCTGGGTCTTTAGGCCATTTCCTGTTACCGAAATAACAATTGATTCATTTTTGGGAATAATCCCCTGTTCGATCAGCTTTTTGGCAACGGCAACGGTTACCCCTCCTGCGGTTTCGGTGAAAATTCCCTCTGTCTCTGCCAAAAGTTTTATTCCTTTAACAATTTCTTCATCTGTCACAGATTCCCCCCATCCTTTGCTTTCTGCTACCGTAGCCATGGCATAATAACCATCGGCCGGATTACCAATGGCCAAAGATTTTGCAATCGTCTTAGGTTTTATGGGTTTTATGATTTCCGCCTTCTCTTTAATCGTATTTACAATCGGAGCACAACCCGTTGCCTGGGCCGCATAAACTTTTGTTTTTGGTTTGGAAATCAAACCTAATTCATAAAACTCTTTAAATGATTTCCAAATTTTGGTTATCAAAGATCCGCCAGCACAAGGAACAATAATATGATCAGGAGTATTCCAACCCAGCTGTTCTGCAATTTCAAAGCCATAGGTTTTGGATCCTTCAGCATAATAGGGTCGGATATTAATATTCACAAAGGCCCATTTATATTTACTCGCAATCTCAGAGCACAACCGGTTTACTTCATCATAATTGCCCTCCACGGCTACTAAATTAGGGGCATAAATCAAAGTGCCAATAACTTTGCCCATTTCTAAATCTGCGGGAATAAAAATATAACTCTTAAGACCTGCTTTAGCTGCTTGAGAAGCTACCGAGTTGGCCAAATTCCCGGTTGAAGCACAGGCTACGGTACTAAACCCAAATTCCTTTGCTCGCGAAAGCGCAACAGCCACCACACGATCCTTAAAAGACAGGGTTGGATGAGATACAGAATCGTCTTTCACATAAAGCTTTGATACCCCTAAGGCTTTGCCCAAATTCTTTGCTCGCACCAGGGGAGTAAATCCAGAATGGAATCCATCGGTTGGTTCGCCTTCAATGGGTAAAAGCTCGCGATATCTCCAAAGATTCTTCGGACGGCTTAGGATTGTTTCGCGCGTTAGCGTCTCCTTAATCTTAGCGTAATCGTAGGTCACTTCCAGGGAACCAAAGCAGTATTCACAAACAAATAAAGCTTCTTTTGGATATTCCCTGCCACATTCCCTGCATTTTAATCCTTTAATATACGACACAAACAATCACCCTCCTCATCTTTTTTTAATCAAGACCTGGTAATGATCTTGGATTTTATTTACTTCTAAAATCTGATGTCCATCCTCTTTGGCACTGCGCGGCACATTTACAATGGGTTCTCCATCATCCAAAAGCACAGCCAAAACTTCACCGACCTCAAGCTCTTCTATGGCCAGCTTTGTCTTTACATAGTTTAGGGGACAGCTAACCCCTCGCATATCTATATTTTGGTCAATCTTTATCTTTTCCATCTTTACTCCTTAGGCGTAAAAAAACTGCTCCATACTGAAATAGCGCTCACCCGTATCCGGTAAAATAGTAACAACCGTTTTCCCGTCGCCAAGCTCAGCGGCAACCCTTAAAGCCGCAAAAGCAGCTGCCCCAGAAGATATCCCCACAAAAAGCCCTTCTTCCTCGGCTAGCTTTCGCGACATCCGAAAAGCTTCATCATCTTTTACGGTGATGATTTGATCAATGATTTCTAGATTCAAAACCTTCGGGATAAAACCCGCTCCGATTCCTTGAATCTTATGCGGTCCGGGCTGTCCACCTGACAGGACCGGAGAAGTCGCTGGCTCAACGGCAACAATTTTGACGGCAGGATTTTTATCTTTAAGCACTTCCCCCACCCCAGTAATCGTTCCCCCCGTTCCAACCCCAGCTACAAATGCATCAATTTTGCTGGAGACTGCCTTAAGAATTTCAACGGCCGTGGTTTTGCGGTGAACTTCTGGATTAGCCGGATTATCAAACTGCTGCGGCATAAAAGCGTTCTTTTTCTTAGCAATTTCTTCGGCCTTTTGAATGGCACCCTTCATACCAAGAACCCCAGGAGTTAAAACCACCTCTGCCCCATAAGACTTTAAAATATAGATTCGCTCCAAACTCATGGTTTCGGGCATGGTTAATATAACCTTGTAGCCTCTAGCTGCCCCAATCATGGCCAAACCAATTCCAGTATTACCTGAAGTAGGCTCCACAATCGTCCCATGGGCTTTTAATTTTCCTTCTTTCTCGGCATTCTCTATCATAGCTAGACAAATACGGTCCTTCACACTTCCACCGGGGTTAAAAAACTCAATTTTTGCATAAATATCTGCCATTCCGGTACCGACTATTTTTTTAAGTTTTACAACCGGGGTTTTGCCAATTAATTGCGCAACATCTTGTCCTCCCCCCATGTAATAAACAAATTCCAGACGGTCTCCGTCTTTTACCAAGGTTATTTGATAAGCGCCTTTTCCCACGATTTGATCATTAATTTCAACTGTAACCACTTCTGGCTTAATCTCTTTTAACTTCAGAAGATCAATGAGAAGAAGCGAATCATCCAATTCTTCTTTCTTGCCATTTATTACAATTTTTATACTCATAAAACTACCTCCTTCGGATTGAACCCTAAACTTATCTCAGGACGAAGCTCCTAAAATTTTGAATGCCCATTTCATCGATAAGCTCGGCAACTGTTTTGCTCTTTTCTCGGGCGAGCTCCAATATTTTTTGCGTGATCTCTAGCGCTCGTTTCTCGTCAATAAAATCTACGAGCTTTTTGCCAATTAAAGTGACGCCGGTTTTTTTGTCATCCATAAAGTAAGCTCCACGCCCACCAACTAAGATGCTAATTCCCTGGCGCTTCTCATAGAGAGCATCAAAGGGGCAGGCTTTAATGCACATATCACAATTTTTACATTTCTCTAAATCTATCACTGCCAGCTTATTCTCAATTTTAATGGCATCTACCCGGCAGGCCTTGGCACAAATATCACATCCCGTACATTTCTTTTTGATAACCTCCGGCTCAACCACCCCCATAAACCCGATATCCGAAAGATGGGAAATGCCGCAGGAATTTGGGCAGCCTGAAGCCGAGATCTTGATATCCAGATCATTTAAACCTAGCTTTTTAACTATTTTTTCTACCTCACGCAATAACGGTTGAGTATTGAGATTCCCGTTTACGCAATAGCCGCCAAAACAAGTCTGCAGATTATCAATTCCTTTGTCTAAAATTTCTAATCCGGCTTCTTTAAGGCTTTCGGCAATCTCTACAAATAGGGCCGAATCTACCCCCGGGATTTCTGGTCCGCCACGCACTGAAAAGTGTACATAGCCCAGACCATATTTTTCGGCTATATCCGCAATTTTTCTTACCTGCTTTGACGTCACCTCTCCATTGGTGGCACGAATTCTCAAGATACTTTTGTCGATTTTTTGGCTTTGTTTAGTATCACATTCAAAAGGGGTTGTTGAAAAACCCTGTTTTAAGTCATGCGTAACTGCGTCTCGTACAACTTCTTCTCCTAAACGGCGAATTAAAGCCGCAGCCCGCTCCTTTTTATTTGCACGCCCTTCCTTTCGTAAAAACTGCGTATAATTTCTTAAAAACTTAAGGCATTCTTCTTCGGAAAGGAGCTCGGCCATTCTTATCCCTAAAAATGGATCTAACCCCAACTTGCCACCCAGATAAGCATCAAATCCTCTTCTGCCACTGCGCTTAGCCCCTACAAAGCCAACATCAGCCAGGACCCTAGGCGAGCTGCACTGCTTTTCGCACCCAACAATTGAGGTTTTGATTTTAAATCCGCCGGGATCATCGCGCCAGAATTGATCAAGTTTTTCACCCATACTTATGGGATCCATCACAGCATAAGGACAAATATTGGCATCATAACAAACATCGGGATTTCTAACTCGTGTTCCACAACGATCTAACATTACATAAACCTTTTCTAGCTCATCCTTGACGGCTCCAACGTCCTTAAAATGAATATGTGGGATAATGGGAAACTGGCGGGTTGAAAAAAGCACATACCCCTTGGCATATTTTTCTGCCAGCTCGGCTACTTTGCGCAACTTGACCGCATCCATATTGTCACAAACTGCCCTCACCCAAAGAGAGAACATATCTTTGTCTTTTAATTTGACAACGCCGCCTTTTCTTAGCTCATCCACATTTATTTCAAACTTGCCGGTTTTCATGTTTCCACCTCTTCCTCGGACACCTTGCCTTCGTTGATCCTAAAGGCCCGGAACTCAATTTTACCATGGGGATGCAAGGAAACAATCACATAGGCTGCTTCGTCATAAAAAGCCAATTCAATGTCTTTTGGCGACGGATAGGCTTCGGAGCTGGGATGCGAATGATATATTCCAATCATTTCCAACCCTTCCTTCCTTATGGCTTTCATGACCCCTAACTGTTCTCTCGGATCCATAAAATAACATTTTTGCGGGCTATCGGATGTGTTTTTCATTTTATAAACCTTTTGGGCCTCTCCTAGCTTACCGGCTAAAATACCACAGGCCTCCAAATTGCCTACCCCTCCTGCATGCTCAATTATTTCCTTTCTTAAGTGCTCTGATATCGCTATCATTTAATCACCTGTAATCCTAATAAAGTAAGATAGCTAAAGGCAGCCGCTGAAAAAGGAGCCAGAATCCAGATTAGAACCATGCGCCTGGTTTCAGCTTGCTTGGCCGCAATCACATGACCATGTTTTAAGGTACTCACAGCTAAAATAGAAGCGCCATTTAACAAAACTAAGGGGCAAGGTATGCCGACAAAGGAAGCACCTGACAAAAGGCTAGCGGTTACTACCGAAACCAGAGAAGAAGTAATGATGCCTAAAGGAACAATTTCTTTGCCAATAGTGGTCATGGTAAGATCCCCGAAAAGAGCAGCACCGATAATAAACAAAGGAATAACTATGGCAATGCCCCATAAAGTATTATTCACCAAACCAGCCCCAAAAAGCGGACCTACGGCATTTGCCACATTATTTGCCCCGACTGAAAAAGCCACAAAGCAGGCTGCGAGAATAGCAACTCCCTTTAGAGCACCCTTAAAAGAATGGATCCTTTCATAAAACCATAAATTCTTAAAACGAGGAGGATAGATAATCCTAAACAATAAAAAGGTGAGGACAAAAGATACCACTGGCAAAATAAACCATGCCGGCAAAAGGAATAAAAATATTTTGGTATTTAAGCCCCCCACATATAAACCCGCACCCACTAGCGCCCCCACCGTTACCAAACTGGTAGACTGCGCTACCTTGAAGATATTAGAAATAAAGATTGCCAGACAGGCTGATAAAATCACAGCCAAGGCCACATCAAAGGTAAAAAGCTCTGGAGAAAGAATGCTTTTACCCAAAGTGGCACTAACCCGTCCCCCAAAACAAAAAGCCCCTAGACTTAAAAATATAG
>JABMSE010000132.1 GCA_013204645.1 Candidatus Saganbacteria bacterium
ATGCGTCAGTTTAATTTTGATGGCTTAAAACTTGTTGAAGCATTAAAAAGGACCTTTAAACATCGTAAAACTTCCCTGCCGCGGCAAAAACCCATATTTGCTGAAGAAATCTATGATGAAAAATCAGATCGCCAGATTTTATGGAAAGCCTTTCTCAAAAAAGGCGATCTTCAAGATGCGCCGGAAAAACTATGCACAACAGCTAGGGAAATAGAAAAATTTCTTACCAAGCCGCTTGAGTCAATCAATAAAGAGCAGAAGTTTTCCGCGATATGGAAAGCCCCGGGACCATGGGGAAGATAGCAGTAAATTTCACCTTTTCCGCAAATAATGGAGGGAAGAACTTTCTAAACCAGGCTTTTTAAGGCCTGCTTGATTAGATCTTCAACATTCTGATGAGAGGGATCAATATTTGCTTTCATAATTGAGTCGCGGGCTTCGCGCGGGGAGTACCCGAGCGTTATCAAAGCTGAAATCGCATCAGAAATTGCTGGCTGATCACCTTCTATCCCAATTGCCATGTCCGAAGGCTTAATGGCATAGGCTCTCGCTACTTTTTCTTTTAATTCAATTACCAGTTTCTGGGCAGTTTTTTTGCCAATTCCAGGAACGGACGAAATTAAATCGACATTGCCTTTAGTGATAGCTGAAACTAACCGGTCAACCGGAAAAGACGAGATAATTGAAAGCGATACCTTGGGGCCAATACCTGAAACGCTTATAAGCAGCGCAAAAAGACTGCGTTCTTCTTTCGACAAAAATCCGTAAAGCGAAATCTCATCCTCACGCACTACCTGATAAGTAAAAAGCTTGATTTTTTCCCCAATTTTAGGCAAGCAGACTAGAGTTGAAGACGGCACATTAACATGATAACCCACGCTACCCACATCTACTACCAGGTGGTTCTTATCAATGTGTTCGAGTGTTCCGTTTAGGTGCGCAATCATGTAATTATCTCGAATAGCTCGAATTTTACTATTATAACTCTCTAATTGTCTCTCTAAGTAATTTCCGAATGGGTTCCTAATCTATAGACTTGCCATTTTATAAGAGTGCAGATGGCAAATGGCAATGGCTAAGGCATCGGATGCATCATCTGGAGATGGGACAAAAGATAACCCAAGCAAGTGTTTTACCATTTGTTGAACTTGCTTTTTGTCTGCCCTGCCATAGCCAGTTACGGCTACTTTAACTTCAAGCGGTGAATACTCTGAAACCGGTACTTTTAGCTCGGCGGCCGCCAGCAGAATAATTCCCCTGGCTTGCCCCACCGCCATGGCAGTTTTAGTATTTTTTCCAAAAAAGATCTTTTCTACGGCAATCACGCGCGGTTTATAATCCTGGACCAATTTTTTTAGCTCGCAGTAAATTTTACGCAGGCGCCCTTGGGAAGTTTCTTTAGAAGAGGTGGTAATAACACCATGGTCAACAAAGCTAAGCCTATCCCTATTTTCAGAGATTAAGCCAAATCCAGTAGTTGCGGTCCCCGGGTCGATGCCTAAAGTAAGCATTAAACTTATTCTAACATAAAAATTTGACATGCACCAGCGGGGGGGGTACAATCACTGTAGCGAAAGTCTTTGGTAAGGAGAAAGCAAATGGAAAATTTGGGAAGTGTTGACTCTGCTTACAAGGAACCTGGGTTAGTTCCTCTAATTGGTGATTTTTCGTACGGCTTAAACTGTAAGAACACTGGTTCTAGTGCTGATGCAATCTGTGACGCCGGAAGCTCTGCTGACGGAGGAGATTGTAATACGGGATCTGGAGGAACGCCATCCTGTGCTAGCGGCACTTCAGCTGTTAAAATTTGCGGAGAAGGGAACGCCGCCACCACTGGCTGCAGTCCAGGAACAAGTTTTGTGTAGGCAAACGCAACTTTAAAGATTTATCTCTACATTCCCGGCAATATCGGTTATGCGATAGTAAGGGGAGCGGTTTACCTGCTGCTCAGCACGCAAGGTTAGATCCACAAATTCAGATAAAGCATATTTTGTCTTTTGGGAATAATTACAATCAATGCGCAGCTTTGGTGCGACAAGAGCCCATAAAAGCTTGACGTACGACAGCAAGGTGGGATATGATGCCGGCAACGAAATTTTAAAGGTGCAAGATAATGAAAAAAAATAGCAAAAGCAATTTACTTGAATATGGTGCACCCCAGCTTCTGGATTTATTAAGTGATAGTTGTCTTGGAGCAAACTGCACCAGTGGCAGTTTCGCATCTGTAGGTGGCTGCACTAATGGAAGTGACGCAGATAAAGTCCAATGCGAGGGCGGAGGGACCCCAGATGTTTCCTGTTCTGATGGGGGGTATATTTCCACTGGTTGCGGAACGGGCACCGATGCTATTACCAGCTGTAACGGCGGAACTACCGTATAAAAATAATTTTTACATAGAGTTGCTTGGCCGAAAGCGCGATTTCACAAACTAATCTCCACATTCCCCGCAATATCGGTTACACGATAGTAAGGAAAACGGCTTACCGCCTGCTCAGCACGCAGGGTTAGATCCACAAACTCGGATAAGGCATATTTGGTCTTTAAAGAAAAACTATCGACTTCTGTTTCAGCCCCAGCATAGGATTTAGAATGGGCATAATTAAAATCAATGCGCAGCTTGTTATCCAAACGATAAATAAAACCCAGGCCAGGGGTAAGAGTATAGGTCAAGGTGGAAAGCAAGTAATCAGTTGTCCGCGTATAAGCTCCGGAAATTGAAAAACTCAAGCGCCGAGAAAGTGTCCAGATACCCTTAAAAGATGCAGTGTGGCGCCTGCTATTAACCATATTTGATAGGGATTCAGCGCTTCCCTGATCGGATTTTTGATAGCTATAGCGGGTGTTAATTGAGAATTTTTCTGAAAGGGATGTTCTGGCAACCATATCAAATTGCTTATTTTTAGTATTGCTGGTTAAATAGGAAAAGGGCTCAACCGTCGCAGCCAACGTATTGCCTAACGAATTATTTTGTAAAAAATCAAATTCCAGAGACAAAACCGGGAAAGGCGCCATTTTAATGGTGTAGAGGGTTGAATTGGTATCTTCGCTCTCATCGATGCGGGAGTAGCCGGGATAATCATCCTTATCAATGCTAAAACTTTTGCCATTTTTATAAATGAGTCCGAGTAAAACCTGTTTTACTGGAATAACATTTAATTCAACCTGCTGCTGCTCACTATTATAGATGCGCCCATCTGTTCTTTGGAGCTCTGTAAAATTTGGCTTGTATAAATATCGGAAGCGCACGGCCCGCGTGGGACGCAGACTCAGGGAAATTGAGCCCACATGCTTTGAAACTGCTTCGGTGCTGCTAGGAGATTCCAAAAATTCCTCATTTAATGAATTAATCGTATATTTAGCACCCAGCTTTAGTGCTTTGGAGGGCTCGACCCCCAAAGCCAAACTACAAACGTTGGTATGGCCCAAAACACTGTCATCTACTATCTGCAAGGTTGAGGAGATAAAATATTTTTGCGATGGTGTCGCTGCAAGGTTAAGATTATAGGTGCGAGCAAAAGGTTCTGTTCCATCGGGCTCGATACGATTCTCAAGCTCTATATTTGAGGAAAAATTTACTTTTGGAAGACCAATCGCCGCTAGACCAAAATTTATTCTCTTATAATCTGTTGCCTCTATCGACGGAGAATGGTTGGTCCATTTTTCAAGGCTGCCCTTAAGGCTAGCCGAAAACATTCCAAATTGATGAATGGTTTCAAGGGAGTTCTTGGCAATTACGCGGCGGATTTCGGATCCAGTGACGGGATCATTGCTTTCATCTGTTTCAGAATAATTATATTCCAGGGAAGGCAGTTTTTGAGGGGTTAGCATAGTTTTGACCTTTTTGTAAAGATTCTCATAAACCACAGCACTGCGCCGAAATTTTTGATAAGCATAGCTGCCCTTGGCTCCGAGAAGTGATCCAGGACGGAAACTAAAGGTTCCCCCATATTCAGTTACATCCTGTTCTGGGTCAGCATCAGCAATCTTAAAAAATAGAGGCCCTACCCTTTTAACATAGCCTGAAATGCCAAAAGGTCCAAAATCAGAACGCAAATTAATCTTGGCCGCTTTACCAGTCTCTTTGGTGCTAGAAGAAGATAAAAGATCTAAATCCCGGTATGAAAAAGCAGCTTCCCCATCCGCCTCCAAGTGCTCAGATACAAAACTCCCATCCGCCCCCACCACGTAATGGCTTTGGGGATTAACTGCTTCCTGGCTCATGCTATCCCTAATGGCCTCTGCGCCCGTAAGACTGTCTGAATCATTTAGATAAGTAGCGGCGACCTTTAAATTGGGCAATGGCTTAAAATAGGCTCTTGCTCCATAGAGGCTGTGCTCATATACGGTTTGGCGGTAATCATAATAAACTTTTATAATGGATTGGAGATCAACAACTCCCCTAATAAAGGTTATGGTGCCAGCCTGATAATCAATATTATAATCATCCCCGCGTTTTTGAGGGAGGCCGTTCAAATAAACCCTTTCGCTGTTGATTACAACTGGCGCATAACCCAAGCTGTAGGGCCCTTGCGTCTCATCCCCATACATCAAGGCATATTTTGCCTCCCCTTTTGGGGAAGAATATAATGCCAGGCCACCCCATCGGCCATAATTGCCAAAAATCTGCCCTCCAGAAAGCATCTTATCCAAAGCGGTAAATTCTGTCTCGTCCAAGTGCGGATTAAAATCACCTAAAAAGACTTCGGTACTGCCTCTTTTCATCCTGATGGCAATTTTTTCCTCACTTTCCCCTAGTTGCGTGACCCCCAATGCTGTTGAGCGAAAGAGAGTGGCGTCAATATCAATACCCGCTGCACGACCCGAGATATTCAAGCGCAGGGTTTCTTCGCGGGTTTGGGTAGTACCCGGCGCATAGCCTTCTATGGAGCCCTCCACGGTACGGGTTTGAAAAGTAATGCCCTGGCTCCCTTTAATTAATAGGGGGGATGCTTCGGAACCGGTTATCGGAATCCGGATGGGCTCCCCAATTATGGGTGGGGGGATTTCTTCCTCTGCCTCAAGGGTCAACCCCGGTGGCAGAGGAACATATCCCCCAAGTTGGGTTGCAGGATGCCCTTCTTTGTAAGCCCTATACCAAACCTCGCTCTTTGTCCACCTGGGTTGCAATCCCTTTGGGCTAAAGCCCATCCCCTTTATCCAAACCGTAAAAAAATGGCCCCCCGCCTGATAATCCTCGGGGATCTTAAATTTCCCCCACCAATGACCCTTGCGGTACAACATGGGAATTTTTTCTTCGCGGTCAGAATAAAGGTTACTTTTTGTGCAGGAGAAAAGGTGCGCAAACGCAAAGTAATATTTTGGCCAATTTCCGGAGGGTAATCTGGATAAAAACTTAAACCGAAATCGTCGGTATAAATAGCCTTTTCGTAATATTTGCCTAGATTAGGTCCTGGCTGTCGGTTGGCTGGCAAGGAAAAGGCCCGATAGACCAGAAGCAGGAAAATCACAACAAAAATAGCTTTTGCCAGGTGCTTCCTTTGCATAAACTCCCTTTAGCCCATTCGAGTGAGAGGTCAGTCGGTAGATAACTATTATCTCATATTTTAGAGGATATATTCAACAAAGGGGATGAAAATTAGAATCCAATCTCGAACCCAGAAAACTTATTCGAAGCTGCTTCCCATGAGACCTGCTTATCAGTAATATAATGCGCCATTTGTTGATCTAAATCTTTTAAGAAATTTTTTAGGGTTTCGTCGGGGCCTTCCGCCAACAGCTCAACGCGGCCATCTGCCAAATTCTTGACCCAGCCCTTTATCCCAAATTTGCGCGCTAGGTCAATCGCCGTAAAGCGAAACCCAACCCCCTGGACACTACCGGAGTAATAAATGTGGACTTGTTTCAATTACCTAAACAACCCCATAATCACCGGATAAAATTTAGCAATGACTGGCCCAAAAACCAGCGACACAATTGACATAAGCTTTAGCAAAATATTAATCGATGGTCCCGAAGTATCTTTAAAGGGATCGCCAACCGTATCACCAACCACAGCTGCCGCATGGACTGGGGTTCCTTTACCGCCCAAAAAACCATCCTCAATTAACTTTTTCGCATTATCCCAGGCCCCACCACTGTTTGCCATCATAATCGCCAAAAGAATACCGGTGCCAAGTGCGCCAGCTAAAAAACCGCCCAAGGCTGTTGGCCCAAGAAAAAGACCAACCAGTATGGGAACAATTACTGCCATAGCGCCGGGGAGAATCATTTCCCTTAAGGCTGACTTAGCAGCAATATCCACACAGCGGGTAATCTCTGGCTTAGCCTTGCCTTCCATTAATCCGGTGATTTCCTTAAACTGGCGCCGTACCTCGGCTACCATCGCCGACGCTGCCCGGCCCACGGCTTGCATGGTTAAGGCCGAAAAGATAAACGGCATAAGCGCACCAATGAAAAAACCAACCACCACGGTTATGTCTAATAAATTAATATCTGAAATACCAACCGTCTGGGTGTAAGCCGCAAAAAGGGCTAAGGCCGTAAGTGCCGCTGAACCAATGGCAAAACCCTTGCCAATAGCAGCCGTTGTATTTCCCAGCGAATCTAATTTATCGGTAATTTTTCTGGCTTCCGGAGGAAGATTAGCCATGGTAACAATTCCCCCGGCATTATCGGCAATCGGGCCATAGGCATCAACAGACATAATAATACCAATCGTTCCCAGCATCCCTACTGCGGCAATTGCCACTCCATAAAGCCCTACAAAATGATAAGAAGTTAGCAGGGCGACACAAATTGAAAGAATGGGCAAAGCTGTGCTTTTCATTCCAATTGCCAAACCGCTAATAATATTGGTAGCTGCTCCAGTTTCGCAAGACTCGGCCAGTTTTTCAACTGTTTTTCCTGAAGTATAATGTTCAGAAAATAATCCAATCGCCACTCCGACTAAAATTCCCGAAAGAATAGCCCAGAAAACGCCCCCATTGCCAGGAAGCACCCAATTTACAATGAAATAGGAAGCAACAATAAAAAGAATACCAGCTACATAAGTAGCATTGCGCAGCGCAGTCGCAGGGTTTCTGTTTTGTACCAGATTAATAAATAAAATCCCAGCCATCGATGAAATAATTCCCGCTACAATCAAGATTAAGGGAAGCATCATCCAGTTAATGGTTGAATTAACCATTAGAACTCCCAAGGCCATCGTTGCCACAACGGAACCAACATAGGACTCAAAAAGATCAGCGCCCATCCCCGCCACATCCCCGACGTTATCGCCCACATTATCGGCAATTACAGCTGGGTTGCGCGGATCATCTTCAGGAATTCCAGCTTCAATCTTTCCCACCAGATCCGCACCCACATCTGCGGATTTGGTAAAAATTCCACCGCCTACCCTGGCAAATAAAGCAATTGAAGAAGCACCCATTGAAAAACCTGCAACTACTAAGGCTTTGGTTGAAAGGTCAGGAATAATCCACCAGACGAGCCCCAACCCAATAATTCCTAGACTTGCAACTGACAAACCCATGACGGCACCACCGCGAAATGCCGTGCCCAAAGATTTTCCCTGATTTAATTCTGCTGCTGCTGCAGCGGTCCTAACGTTGGCCCGGGTGGCTGCACTCATACCAATAAATCCCGCTAGCATGGAAAAGAGTCCGCCGCCAATATAGGCTAAACCAATGGGAAGGCCAAGAAAAAGCCAAATCGCTAGAAAAACAATCAGCATAAAAAGCGAAAGGCTTATATATTGGCGCCGCAAGTAGGCCATTGAGCCTTCTTGGATGGCTTTTGCGATCTCTTTCATGCGCTCAGATTTAACTTTTATACGGGCAATCCCCCAGAAAAGATATAAAGCGTAAAGCAATCCCAAAAACCCTATTCCTAATACTAAAAGCACCATTTTGTTTCTCCTTTCTTTTTTATCGCTAAACCAAGATTCGATTATAGGTGAATTGCACCAGGGTGTCAAGGAAGGCCCGATGTGATAAAATGGGAGCATGGGGTGCTGAGTTGTCTATATGTTCATCATTACTGAACGCCAATACAATATAATAATGCATCAGGCCCAAGCCTGTTATCCTCAGGAAAGCGGAGGGATCCTAGGAGGAAGGGACAATACCATCCTGGGGGTCCTTCCTATTGCTAATAAACACCTTTATGACCGCACTGAAACTTTTGCTCTAAGTGATGATGATATCGACACTGGCTATAAATTCCTCGATAAACACAAGCTAGAATATCTTGGGGTCTATCACAGCCACCCAAAAGGTAACCCCTACCCTTCCGACAAGGATTTATCCCACCACCAAAAATATCTCTTTATTGTAGGACTAAGGGATCGCTACAACCCCGAGCTCTATGCTTGGCGCGTGGAAGGCCAAAATGTCTATGCGGAAAACATCAAAATTATAAGCGATATTGGAATAACCGTAGTTGATATCCTAACCGGAAAGCCAAAGCTTTCTGAGAATTTAGATGAAAAATCCATGGATCGGCTGGCGTCAATGATTGATGATTGGATTGCGGGAAAATCCCCGGAATATCCTAAATACGAACCCAGCAAGTGGGATGCCTCAAGTTTTTCTACTTTTGCTTAACAATGGAAAAACTTGATTCTTTTCTTGTTCGCTATGCTACCTAGTTGCCTATGGGGTGGAAAAATTTGAAATTTTTTCTGGCTCACTACGTTCGCTGCGAAAAAAATTAAATTTTTCCTTTATTAGGGTGCTAAGATTCTAGGGGTTGCAGGGAATTTTCAACAACCTACACCAATAGTATAGCCACTGCAAGTATTTCTTGCGTTTTTTGGCTCCAGAAAGGAAAATATTGTATTTTCTTCGTAATTCTGATAAAGCCTTCTGTTTTTGCTCCTCCGTAATGTTGCCTTGTAGGAGCTTTTCTAGCGCTCGGATGCGAAAGCGGTCCATTCCCCAGTATTTCTTAGAAAGCTGGTCCGCGTGGCCACCTCTTTTGACAATTAATTTTTCATCAAGGTAGGCAAGCGGATATTTTAAAGACATCCGCAGCCAGAGATCGTAATCTTCACAAACCGGCAATGCTTCATCGAAACCACCTAGGTGGTCAAAAACTTTCTTTTCCATAATAATAGAGGAACAGCTGATAATACAAAGGGGCAAACACTTATCAAAGATTAAACCGTGATATTTCTGGTGTTTCTTCATTTGGTTCAGGTGCTGGCCGTTACGGATCCAAGTTTCATTAGTGTAACATATCTTATAATCTGGATTTTCTTCTAGATATTTTAGCTGCTTTTCCAGTTTTCGGCTATCCCAAAGATCGTCCGAATCCAAAAAAGCAATATATTTGCCTTTTGCCCTTGAGACCCCCTTGTTTCTTGCTGCCGCCGGCCCTTGTTGTTTTTTGTCCTCAATAACTATTATTTCAAAATCCTGAAAAGTCTGCGCAAGCACAGAATCAATCGCTTCTTTGAGAAATTCCTGGCGGTTATAGGTGGGAATGATGACTGAGACTAGCATTAATATTATTTTACCATAAATAAATGGATAGGACGGCTCCTCAGCAAATAGTGTGGCAATTGGAAGCCTGCGACTAAACGTCGCGGCTTCCAATTACCCTTAATTTAAGAAGGAAACCGCGAAGTTCATTCGCAGGTTTCCTTCTTAAATAGTTGTGCTTTTTGCCCCATCACTTTTTGCTAAGGAGCCTCGTAGGGGTTGACATCCTCTCTAAAAACCTATATAACATAGCCAGGGGGTGATAAAAAGACCAAAAAATTTATCGCTTGTTCCTTAAAACCAAGGAGGGAAAAGATGAAAAAAGTTTTTATTGTACTTCTTTTTGTGTTTCTGGCAACATCGATTGCCTCAGCCGAAATTCTCTGCACCGGGATGATGCTTGAAAAAGGCAAATGGGCCGTTGCTGGAGTTGGGTTGCAGGATTCAAATGTGGCAAATACTAGTGGTTATAGCATAACCAGCTATGCCCTTAAAGGAGCGTATGGAATTACCGACCAATTAGAACTAGCACTTGCTTATTCTTCCTCAAATTATGGAGGATTACCAGCAGGCCTAACAATGTCAGCAACTGCTTACACAATCTATCTGAAGTATGGCATCTTAAAAGAATCCGAAGGCAAACCCGTATCAGTTGCACTTGGGATAGGCTATAAGGGCGTAGCTCAAACCTCAAATCTTACAGGAACAAGTAACGGCTCAAAAACCGGAGTTGGGGTTATTGTAAGCAAAATATACGCCCCTTTTATTCCTTATCTTGGACTTACCTATAATGGTATTTCTCTGGCTGGCCAAAACAACACCTTAGAAATCACTGTGGGAACCGGTATTGCCTGGTCAACCCAAGGTGCAGTATTTATTGAATACACCAACCAAGCTTATTCAGGTGATGGCGGAAGCTATAGCAGTCCGCAAATTGGTATTGGCGTAGGCTACAATATCTAGTCCGACTTAGTTTCTAGATTAATAGCCCTCGGCTTCGGCTGCGGGCTATTTTTTTCGCATGAAACCTTTAGCGCCCCTAGCACGAGGGAAAATTTAATTTTTTTCGCCGTAGGTCCCGATTACGATTATTATATTTAATGCTTCGGGATTCCGCTAAAGCGGGACGGATGAAGCATTGAAACCCCCAGAAAGAGGAAGAATTTATTTTTTTTCGCAGCGAGTCGGACGAGCGAGAAAAAATATCAAATTCTTCCTCTTATCCAATAGACAGCCGAGCTTGTTGATGGCTATTTTTTTTGCCACCTAAATATGCTAAGATAGCACTGACAAAACAAAAAATGAGGTGCTTTTATGATCATAACCGTTACCCTTAATCCCGCCTTTGACCATATCCTATTTTTACCAGAACTTCACCTAGGAAAATTCAATCGCGTGCAATCAACGATTAGGATGCCCGGCGGAAAAGGCGTCAACGTTGCCTGTTCCTTAGCGGTACTCGGAGAAGAAACCGTTGCCACGGGATTTTTAGGCGGCCACGGCTGCTCTATGTTTGAACGAACTCTCCGGAAAATCGGGGTCACAACTAATTTTATTTATGTTGACCAGGAAATCAGAACTGACTTCTTTTTGATTGAAGAAAAAAAGAACCGCCAAAGCTTAGTGGTTGAAAAAGGGAGCTCAATTGAACTGCGCTACCTAAACAGCTTCAAGTCCAATTTTGAAAGATTACTTTCTTCGGCCGAACTGGTTGAAATCGGGGGGAGTCTTCCTAAAGGGGTTGCCCCAAATTTCGTAAAAGAACTGGTATCGCTGGCCAACAAAAAGAAAGTGAAGGTAGTCCTTAACCTGCCTGAAAAGCTGCTCCTGGAATGCCTTTCTGGCACCGATTTGTTTATTGTTTATCCAGATCTGCGCGAAAACAAACGCATGTTTGGCGAGGATATTTATAAGCCTTCAGCCCGTCTAAATATTGCCAAAGAGCTGTTAAAACGGGGGAGTGAAATCGTTATTTTAAAGTACGGAAACCTTAACTATATAGTAGCTACCAAAGAAGAAATGTGGGAGGGCGAAATTGAGTTGCCCAAAAGCAGTGTTTTAATCGGGGTGCGGGACGCTATGCTGGCCGGCTTTATCCACAATTACCTGGCCAAAAATAATGTTGGCGAAGCCCTAAAATATGCCCTGGGCTCCGGACGCTCGGCTGCCAAAAACATTCGAAACTACCCAGCTTCCAAAAAGGAAGTTGAAGAATTTTTGCTGATGGCAAAAGTAAGGAAGGTTAGCTAAGATGATAAAAGTAAGGGATTTTATGACCCGGGATTTAACCGCGGTAACCGAAGACGCTCCACTGATTGAAGCAGCTGAGATCCTTTCTCTTCGCGAGCTCTCTGGTATGCCGGTAGTAAACAAACAAAATGAAGTTGTAGGCTATATTTCAGAAAAAGACATTATCACCTCTATTTTTCCGGAACAGGTAAAAATTGAAAATCCGGATGTGATTGGTTTTGGCAACTTGTCCCAGGTAGTCAAAAAATTAAACCAAGTAGGAGAAGCAAACGTTAAAGACTATATGAGCAAGCATGCCAGTTGTGTTAAAGAAGATACTCCAGCCCCTGATGTTGCAGCCATTATGCTTAATAAGGATTTAAAACGCGTTCCGGTCATAAGAAACAAAAGGTTAGTCGGGATTGTTGATCGCTCAAGCTTGTCACGTATCTTACTTGAAGAAGGTTCTTTTTAAAAATCATGTGGTTTAGCCAATTATTTCCTCTTATTAATCAAGACATCTTTCTTGCTGCAGCCATCATCCTTATTTTGGGTTTTATTTTTGGCCGCTTGGCAATCTTGATAAAACTGCCCCGAATAACTGGGTATATTATCTCCGGAATTATATTTGGCCCCTCACTCTTTAATATACTAAGCAGTAATACACTCACTCAGCTGGAATTTATTCCCCAACTTGCTCTGGGCGTTATCGCCTTAATTATTGGAGCGGGTTTGAATTTCGGCCTCATAAAGAAGCTTGGGGTTCGCCTTCTCTTAATAACCTTATTTGAATCCCTCGGTGCCTTTGGCTGCGTCCTTCTTGTCCTGCATTTATTAAAGATGCCCCTAGAGGCTGCGCTGCCCTTGGCCGCTATCGCGGCTGCCACTGCTCCGGCCGCTACAGTAGCGATAATAAAAGAATTCCGCTCCCACGGACCATTAACTGAAACAGTGCTGGCAGTGGTCGCACTAGACGATGCGGTTGCCATTATATTGTTCGGCCTAGTGCTTACCCTTGACTTAAAACATCTTTCTACTTTTAGTGAAACGGCCCTACATTCCCTTTCAGCATCCTTTTTGGAAATACTAGCGGCGCTAGTCATTGGTGTAATCCTGGGCATTATTGCCAACCTACTCACAAAGATTACCCGAGAAATTACCGATACATTGATCATCATCCTGGGCATTGTCATGTTAGCCATTGCCGTGGCATCCATCTCTCATACTTCTGCCCTTTTAACGAATATGTTCTTGGGGTTGACTTTTATCAACATCTCCTCAAAAAACCATGAATTCGTAAATAACCTGGATCGACTCACCCCAATTATTTATTGTTTCTTCTTTGTAATGGCCGGGGCTCATTTAAATCTTAGGATATTTAGCGAGGTAGGCCTATCCATGCTCATTTGGGGAATAGGTTTTATCCTGGCTCGCCTAACAGGTAAAATAGTAGGTGCATATATTGGGGGAACATTTTCCAAGGCACCAGAGACAATCCGCAGGTATCTAGGGTTAGCCCTCATCCCTGAAGCTGGTGTGGCAATCGGTTTATCCCTCTTGATCAATAAATCCTCGAGCTATTTCGAGTTCCGCTATATTATCTTAAATATTACTTTAATTGCCGTGGCCTTTAATGAAATTGTCGGCCCACTCTGCACGAAGTACGCTTTGTTTAAGGCAAAAGAGGCATCGGTTGAGGATTAGAAATCCAGCTTCAGCTTGGTGTTTATTATGTCGTCTGAATTTCCACCGGGTTTATCCACAAATTTATAGCTAAGGCTTACGGTAACCCCGGTCATCGGAGAGGAAAAAACTTCTGCCTCACAACCAAATTCATTGTCAATTTCGCTATAAGTGGTATTGAGCGGTCCGCCAGTTGCATCGTGTTCAAAATTATAAAAAGGTGTTAAAACCACCGTGCCGGCGGTACAAATTGTTTGCAGCTGCAAGCTGCTTTTGTAAGAATTAGCACTGGGGGTAGGATTATCATAGTCCGTTTCGAGCTGGATATAGCCATCAAGGCCACCAAATAGCTGCCGGTCGCCTGCAGCAAAACTAGCCAAAGTCAGCAACAACAAAATTGATAATGTTAAAGCAACTATTTTATTCATTTCCATATCCCTCCAAAATTAATTTATTTTCAACACTAATTATATCACTATCTTTCAGCAAGACAAGCGTGTTATAATCTTTTCAAATGAAAAAAACTAAAGTATATCTAAATGGCAAAATTGTGCCATTTGAAAAAGCAACTGTATCAATTCTCGATCGCGGATTTTTATACGGCGATGGTTTATTTGAATCACTTAGAACCTACAATCGGCGGCCCTTTCTCCTAGAGCAGCATATCAAAAGATTGCTGCGGGGCCTTAAGGTCCTGCGCATTAAGCCACCGCTTTCCGCCAAGGGGTTAAAACTTGCTGTCTTAAAAACTATTGCTGCCGACAAATTCAAGGAATACTATATAAAAATAATTGTAACGCGGGGCAACGTAGCTGGCCACGGCATAAAGCAGGGTAACGTAGCTGGTAAACCACATGTGATTATCCTGGTTGAAGAACAAAAAGCTTATAAAAGCCAGCTGTTTACTAAGGGATGGAAAGCCATGATCAGCAGCATCAGACGCCCAGCCGTCCCATCCTCATATATTAAATCCCTCTGCTATATAAACAACATCTTGGCAAAAATGGAAGCCACCAAGGTGGGGGCAAACGAGGCCTTTTTGCTGGATGAGGCTGGAAATCTAGCCGAAGGAACGGTTAGTAATGTCTTCATTGTAAAATTCGGCGCCATCTACACCCCGGGAAAAGATGCTCCCATTCTCTTAGGGATAACCCGGCAGCTGGTCATGAAACTTGCCAAACAAGCAGCTTTCCCCGTAACCGAAAAGACAATTACACCCAAGGAAATCTATACCGCAGATGAATGTTTTATTACCATGAGCGGCCCGGGAATTGTTCCCATTACCCGCATGTGGAACAAAAAAATTAGCTCGGGAAAATGCGGGTCCGTAACCGCAAGCCTTTTGACACTCTACAATGCCGAAACTGAAAAGAAATAAACTAATCGTTTTTGTGCCTCAATCTCACCTTGAAAAAGTTCGCATTGCTATCTGCAATGCTGGAGCCGGAACAATTGGAAAAAAGTATGACAACTGCACTTTTATGACTTCTGGAATCGGCACCTTTCGACCTCTCAAAGGAGCCAAGCCACACACGGGAAGGGTTGGGAAAATAAAAAGGTTAAAAGAAGTACGATTGGAAACAATTATGCCTGCCGCCAAAACAAAAAAAGTCGTTGCAGCTATGAAAAAATCCCATCCTTATGAAGAAGTAGCCTATGAGGTGTATCGGCTAGAAAACCTCTAGGGGAGCAAGACGTATTTTGCCTTCTTTGTCCTCGGGTTATTGCGCACACTCACCTTAATTCGATAAGCCTTCCAAATATTCTGTGGGGTGACAACTTCATCTGGTTTGCCAGAAGCTATCATCTCGCCATTTTTTAACAAAATTAATTTTGAGCAGAAACGCGAGGCAAGATTTAAGTCATGAAAGGTGGCAATGATAGAGCGGTGGCTGCGCAGCTTGCGCAGGAGCTTACAAATGTTTACCTGAAAACGGATATCCAAATGCGAGGTTGGTTCATCCAAGAGTAATATTCTTGGTTCCTGAGCCAGTGCCCGGGCAATCGCAACCCTTTGGAATTCACCGCCAGAAAGATCAGTAGTTGGACGATCTTTTAGATCTCCCAGTTTTAGTTCTTCAATCGCCCAAGCAGCAGCATCATGGTCATCTTCGTTTTCAAAAGAAAAACGGTTAAAGTAAGGAGTTCTTCCCAAAAGCACTAATTCCTCAACCGTAAAACCATCAACTGGCTCCATAAGCTGAGGCACAAAGGCCACACGTCTGGCAAGCTCTCTTCTATCTAAATTTTCAATCCGGTGGTGGCCAATGACGATTGAGCCCGCATCTCTTGAAAGCAGCCCAATTATTGCTCGAAGCAGGGTAGTTTTCCCAGAACCATTTGGCCCAACAATCCCTACAAACTGGCCCTCATCTACAGAAAATGAAAGGTCTTTTAAGACCGGCTTCTTGGGATTATATCCACAGACTAGGTTTTCGATTTTTAAGATGCTCATTTGCCCTCCAGGCGTCGGCGCCTTAGCAAATAGAGAAAGAACGGTGCACCCACTAAGGCCATGATAATGCCAATGGGAATTTCCATCGGCGACAGAATAGTCCGGGATATCGTATCAGCCACAACCATCAGCAGCATACCGGATAAAGCGGCAACTGGTATAAGTAGGCGATGGTTAGGGCCAATAACCAAGCGGATCCAATGGGGAATTATTAATCCAACAAAGCCAATCAAGCCTGAGACAGAAACTGCCGCCGCAGCCATAAGCGATGCCGCACCCAGCAAAATCAATCGGGTGTTTTCAACATTAACCCCCAAGGTAATTGCCATTTCTTCTCCTAAAAGCAGGGCATTTAATTCCTTGGAAAAGAAGTAGGCAACCCCAGCCCCCACCAGCGCATAAGGAATAACGGTCAAAACATTTCCCCAGCTAGCAGCAGATAAACTGCCCAGCAGCCAGAAATAAATAGCCTGCAAACTACCGGATACAATAATAATAAAAGATAAAATTGCCGAAGCAAAAGCCGAGAAGGCCACCCCGGCTAAGATAAGCGTTTCTGGGGCCGTTCTTCCACCAACCTGGGATAATTTATAAACCACAAATACCGCAATAAGAGAAAAGATAAAGGCCGTAGCTGGAACTGAACTTATGCCAAAAATAACAAACTGGGCCCCCAGGGCAATTGAAATTGCCGCACCCACTGCACCACCGGCTGAAATTCCCAGGATATAGGGATCGGCCAGAGGGTTTCGAAGAATTCCCTGAAGCATGACACCGGAGATTGAAAGGAGCAGGCCAATCAAGGCTGCCAGCAAAACCCGCGGCAGGCGAATCTGCCATAAAATTTCGCTGCCCAAAAGCTCACCTGGGGAAATAAAAACCGATCCCAAAAGTAGCGAGAGGATAACCGCGATCAGCAAAAAGGCGGAGAGAGAAGCTATGGCAATTTTTTCTTCGTTTTTATTGAGCTTACGGACCATTAAGTCTAATTATAGACAAATACGGCGATTTTCTCAATAGTATCAACCACCCGGGGCCCCGGGCGCGATAGAATATCAGGGTCAACAAAGAGAATGCGGCCGGATCGCACTGCTTCCAGGCTTTGCCAGCGTTTGTTCTTTTGAATCTCTTGCTTTGTCACGATGTCGCTGGGGATAATTATGTATTGGGGATTGTCCCTTACTAATCTTTCAAAACTATATTGGGGATAGGCAGACTTAGTTTTGGCTGCCACATTAGAAACCCCAGCATGTTTTAAAATATCATCAATAAAGCTACCACCACCACAAACAACTAAAGGGTTAAAACCCACAATAACCAGGGCTTTTCTTTGTTTTGATTCAGGATTCCACAATTGCAAAACATCGGAAAGTTGCGGACGGTAGGTTTTGGTTTGCCTTTCAACCTTTTTTAGCCTCTGCTTCATTTTTGTGGCTATTTGATTTGCTTTTTTAGAAGCTCCGCAGAGCTTTCCAATTTCTTGAATGCTGTCCATTACTCCATTGACTGATTTTGGGTCAACCACATAAACATTTAAGCCGTATTTTGTAAAGCGCTTAATATCTTTTTTCTGGGCATCTTTTTGCATGATGACCACATCCGGTTTAAGGGATACGATTTTTTCAAGGTTTAAGAAGAATCCCCCTACCTTGGGCTTCTTTTGCGCAGCCTTGGGATAATTACAATTACTTGTTACACCCACTATCTGATCCTCTAGCCCCAGGGCATAGAGGGTTTCAGTGATCGAAGGCATCCCGGACACAATGCGTTGAGGAACCGCCCAGGCCGAAATAACCAATAACCAAGATACAAGACACAAACAAATTCCAAATCTCAGTATCCAATGACCAAACTCCCTTAACCTTCGTGGTTTGGTTATTAAAATTTGATTATTGAATATTTTTTGTATCTTGTATCTTGTATTTTGTATCTTCATTTAGATCTTTTGAGCACAATATCTCCCTTCCTCAACCCACTTGCCATTGCCAAACAGGGGCATTTCATCTTAAGCAAAAAATAAATGTTTTTCTTCTCGGAATCCATGGTTTCAAAGTTACCCTGGCCTTTGGCAATCACCATATCTGCGCTGCGGTACAACTTCTTGAACTGATTGGTTCCCTTGGCCGGGATTGTCCCAGCAAAATCCGACCCGCTTTCAATAGTTGGGACAATTTTGTCGATCCCCACCATTTTAGCGTCCGCCATCAGCACATCATTTAATACCGGTTTGCTTTTAACTGCAAAGGTAACATTAACATATTTGATTAGTTCCTCAATCAAAACCTTATCAAAAACAATTTCTCCAGCATTATCACCAATATAAAGCAAAAACTTAGCCTTTTTCAAGTCTTGCTTAAACTTTTTGTAATCCAGAACCGCAAATTTCTTTTTCAATACCTCTGTTATGGTATTTTTAATATTAA
>JABMSE010000133.1 GCA_013204645.1 Candidatus Saganbacteria bacterium
GCCTTCCCCGCAGGTACCCGCGACCCCTTGATCCCTGGACGGGATCAAATGCCCCTTCCGCCTCCCTTGATTGAGACCGTCTTCGCAAAAGATATGCTTCGACTTGTTAAATAAGAAAAGAAAATCGTTCCCTTTCCCTTACCAATAAGCTGTCCTATTTAAAACCAGATAAAAATTAACTACCATCAAAGTTGTCCACACAATTGCATATTGAATCCTAAAGGCCTTTAATTCATCTTTGATTTCTTGAGTATCTACGGTGTAGGGAAAAATTTCGAGCGTTTGTAGCCCCTCATTCAGTTCTAAGATGGTCTTTTGGTGAATAGGGGTTGGAGTAATCCCGCTTATAAAGTTTGGGATAACAATGGTGGCTGGGTTGTTTTCTGAACCCTCAATGATCAAATTTCCAGAAATTAGAAGCTTTGCATTTTCGTTTTCAAAGTTGATAGTAGTTTGAGGCATAACATTGACGGTGTCTCCCTCATTTATGCTGGTTTCGTTTTTAATGGATACTTTCCCATCCCAAGTAGTTGTTTTGGCGAAAGCCCCGGTGCAAAGCGGCATAAGCGCCAGGGAGAGGATAATAAAATAAATTAAATGCTTACTTGTTCTCATTATGAGCCCCTTATGATTATGGCATAATAAATACCGGCAAAGAGTAGCGTCCATAAGGCCAGATATTGGATGCGGAAGGTTCTAAATTCGTTTTTTATTTGTTGGGTATCAATTTGTTGGGGAGCAATAATTATGGTTTTAATCTTAGAATCGGTTGGAATTTTGATTGAAGAAAGCCCCAAAGGCATGGGGTCAATAATAATCGGGTTATTTTTATCTCCCTCTGCGATTAGTTTGCCTTTAACAATGATTTTCCATTCGGTGGGAGAATAATTTTGATCTTTGTATTCATAAATACAATTAATCTTGGTTCCAGGTTTTATTATAAGCGTTTGGTTGGAAGGAATTACAATGTCCTTGTCTAATAAAACTTCTTTAGACCACACCTGGGTTGAAGCAGCTCCTATAGCTGGTATTTCAATAACCAACACGGTGATTAGTATTAAACTTAAATATTTTAGCATTTAGCGTGCCTCAATCATGGCAAATAAGCTAGCAAAGATTATTGACCAAAGTATAGCATATTGTATTTTGAAAACATGGAATTCATCCCGCAGCAATTCAGTGTTTGCTACGTAAGGTTTAACCTTAAAAACAGCTAGGTCAGAATCATTTAGTGTATACTTGGAGAGAAATTTAACTTGAGCGTCTTTTTCGCCCTCTATTTTGACGGTTCCGTAAGAGATAATTTGGTGGCCTTTGGTCTTGATCTTGGTTCCAGCAGATATCGTTAAAGTGTATCCTTGGGGGACAGTTACGTCTTCATCTAATTTCATAATTCCTGACCAGCGCTCGTCACTATTTAGGGTCCGGGCAAAGGCTGGAGCAGCGTTGAATAAAAGAACAAGTGACAATATTAATGCCATGGTTCGAATTCCCTCACCACTAGTGGTTTTTAACATTATCTATGCCTCGTTAGCCAGTTATAATAGAGGGCCGAAAACAAATAGATCCCAAAGATCACATAGCGGTTGCGAAAAACCTTAAATTCTTGGAGTTCTTCTTTTAGCTCTATTTCTTCTGGTATTACGACTATTTTTTGGGTCTTATCCGATAAGATTATCCTGGGAGGGGGAGAAATTATTATTGGGTTGTTGGCATCTCCTTCTAAAATCAATTCTTTTGAATAGGTTTCAGCTGTAATTAAGATTCCTGTGTTTGTGGCATAGGCACAAGAGAAAAGCAAGGTTCCTATTAGTAGTATGGCAATCACTTTTTGCATGTTAAAAATAAATGCTTGATGAAAGATAGATGCCGCCGATGGTGCTGTCCTCGTCAAACCGCAAATATTTATAGCCTACAATGAAGTTAAAATCTCCAAAATCGGGATCAAAATAAGCTAGGAGTCCAACGTCTGCCCCCCAGATGCTGGGGCCTACAAGTGATAGTAGTAAACTGAAAGTAGAAGAGAAACTTTTCCCAAAGCTTAGTTTGGCATCTAATTGTTGGGTATCAATTTTAACGTCCGTGGTTTTGTTTAGCACATTATTATAAGTAAGGAGGGAGATGCCATAGCCCAGGAAAAGATCGGGTTGATAGATTTGATTGTAAAGGATTGAAATGTCAGAAAAGGAAAGTTGGGCAGTTCCCGTTTCCCCAATTGCTCCGCTAAAGCCGGCATTTATTTTGTTCCGGATATTGCCGCTAAAGGCAAACCCGCCGGTAACCAGGCTTGAGTTTGTGCCTGATTTGCTGCTGCTCGAGGCCCAATATTCTGGCCCCAGGGAAAAATTGTAATCAAAGGGGCGCCCGAGGGAAGGGGAGACAAGGAAAATTAGAATTAGGATTACGAAGAGGGCTTTCATTATAAGAAAAGTCTATCTAAGCTATGGTGGGATGTCAAGCTGGCGGGTATAGGCCCCCCAAACCCGTGTGTGCTTCTTCGAGTATACTTGACAAATTTTGTCAAGTATAATACAATCCTTCCATGAAGCTTTCAACCAAAGGTAGATATGCGGTGACGGCAATGTTTGATCTAGCCTCCCATGATTGTGGCGAGCCTATCCCAGCCAAAGAGATTTCAAAGCGACAAGGGATATCTTTGTCTTATTTGGAACAGCTTTTATTAAAACTAAATAGGGTGGGGTTGATCAAAAGTGTTAGGGGACCGGCGGGGGGATGCATGTTGGCAAAAAAACCCTCAAAAATTAGTATTGGCGATATTGTGCGAGCAGCCGATGGACCAGTGGCTTTGGCTAGTTGTGTGCCGAAATCATCCAAATGCCACAGGAGTGGCTGCTGTTCAACCCGATCCCTGTGGCAAAACTTAAGTGCTAAGGTTTCTAAATTGCTTGATTCAACCACCTTGAAAGACTTGTGTTTATCCTCCGAAGCGCGCCTGCGGCGGACGGGGGAGAAAAAAGGAGCCCACAAATGAAGAAAATTTATATGGATTATGCGGCTACAACCCCTACTCATCCAGATGTGCTAGCAGCTATGCAGCCTTATTTTTGCGAGAAGTTTGGAAATCCTTCCAGTGTTCATTCTTTTGGAAGAGAAACCAGAGCAGCGGTTGAAAATGCTAGAAAACAGGTAGCTGATTTAATTGGTGCTAAGCTCAAAGAAATCGTTTTTACCTCCAGCGGAACTGAAGCTAATAATTTTGCCATTGAGGGTATTGCTTTTGCCAATGAAAAAGTCGGAAATCATATTATTACCTCAAAAATAGAACATCATGCCATACTTGAGCCTTGTGAGTTTCTAGAGAGCAAGGGTTTTAAAATTACTTATTTGCCGGTTGATAAATATGGTTTAGTGGATCCGAAAGAAGTAGAGAGAGCCATCACCGATAAAACTATCTTGGTATCCATCATGCAAGCTAACAACGAAATCGGTACCATTGAACCAATTGAAGAAATATCTAAAGTAATAAAAGAGGCCGCTTCTAAGCTTGGACATAAAGTCTATTTTCATACTGATGCTGTACAAACCGTTGGCCAAATTGAGGTAAATGTTGACAAATTGGGCGTTGACCTCCTTTCCATGTCTGCCCATAAATTTTATGGTCCCAAAGGGGTGGGGGCTTTATATATCAGATCTGGAACCAGGATTGTTCCATTTATTCGGGGTGGGGCACAGGAAAACCATCGCCGGGCTTCAACGGAAAATGTTGTGGGCATTGTGGGGATGGGGGTGGCGGCAGAATTGGCTAGCAAAGAATTGGATTCTCGCGAAAAAGAGCTTATCCGTTTAAGGGATAAATTAATCAAGGGACTTTTGGCAAAGATTCCTCAAACTAGCTTAAACGGGCATCCCACCAAAAGACTACCCAAGAATGTCAATATATCTGTCAAGTATATTGAAGGCGAGTCCATGCTTTTGAATCTTGATTTTGAAGGGATCGCTGCTTCAACTGGTTCCGCCTGTACTTCGGGTTCGCTTGAGCCGTCCCATGTTTTGATGGCACTTGGTTTATCCCATGAAGGCGCCCACGGCTCAATTCGTTTTTCTTTGGGAAGATTGAACACAGAAGAAGATGTCGAGAAAGTATTGGAAGTGTTTCCGAAAATAGTTGAAAAATTAAGAAGCATGTCGCCACTTTATAAAGGTAAGGAGGAAGCTTAATGCCAGAGCCCTATAGCGAAAGAGTAATGGATCATTTTAAAAATCCCAGGAATGTGGGGGAAATCGAAAATCCGGATGGGGTGGGTAAAATTGGAAATCCCGTTTGTGGCGACATAATGGAAATGTATATTAAGGTCAAAGATAATGTGATTGTTGATGCAAAATTTAAGACCTTTGGCTGCGGTGCAGCCATTGCTACTAGTTCGATGATTACGGAAATGGTGAAAGGAAAAACGATTGAAGACGCCCTAAAAATTAGCAACAAGGCCGTAGCCGAAGCCTTAGGTGGTTTGCCTCCAGTTAAGATGCACTGTTCTGTCCTGGGAGAAGACGCCCTAAAAAGTGCGATCAATGATTATTTGATCAAAAAGACGGGCAAAGGTTTGCCAGGGTGGAAACCGAGAAGCGAGGAAGGCCATCATGGTAAACATTAGCCTTTTTGTTAATAACTTTATCCACTACGTTATAGAAGTATTACCCGCTCTAATTCTTGGCTTTTTTATCTCCGGACTAATCCATGAGTTTTTGCCGGATGATTTTGTGGACAGGTATTTGGCCAAGAAGAATTTCCTTTCGATTTTGTGGGCAACCCTGGTGGGGGTGCTTTTACCTATCTGCTGTATTGGCAATCTTCCCGTTGCTATTAGTTTTTATAAAAGAGGGGCACGCTTGGGCCCAGTTTTAGCCTTTTTGGTTGCTACTCCCGCTACCTCGATTACAGCACTTCTGGTTACTTATCGGCTCCTGGGACTAAAGTTTACCATTTATATCTTTTTTGCGGCAATTGTAGTTGGACTTATTGTGGGCTTAATCGGAAATCTATTTCCGGTTTCAGATAATAAAAATAAACCGGATGTATGTCCGCAGTGCAAAGAAGCAGCTGATGGCCATCATCACCATCCTGATTCTTTGGTCGAAAAAATGAAGGCGGTGCTCATTTATTCTTTTTGGAAGATGCCCAGAGAGATTGGTTTAGAGATAATTGTGGGTTTGGTTTTGGCTGCCCTAGTAGTTTCAATGGCTCCACTGGAAGATATTATTTCAACTTATCTAAGTGGCGCCTTTGGCTATGTCTTTGCGCTTCCTTTTGCCATTATCATGTATATTTGCTCAACGGCAACGGTTCCCCTGGTAGATGCTCTGGTAAATTCGGGCATGAATATTGGGGCGGGGATGCTGCTGCTTCTGGTAGGGCCAATTACCAGCTTTGGAACATTGCTGGTAGTGCGCAAGGAATTTGGTAACAAGGTTTTGTGGGCTTATCTAACGGTCATCTGTTTGGCTGGTCTTATTCTCGGCTACGGCTTTTCGCTGATTTATTGATGAATTCCTTTTAGGACTAAAAGAACTACGTTGTCTTGAGGGTAGGCTTTGTACACATAGAATGTGGCTTCCCACTCATCTCCTTGTTTTTCGATTTTAGATGAAATACTGGATTTGGTCTCTGTTTCGTGATGTTTTGCCAGGAGACCTTTAACAAATGTATCTGCTTCTTCTTTGATCCCCCAAGATCTACCACTCGAGCTAGACCAAGCGCTTTCGACCTCAAAAGATTCGACTCCTATGCTGCCACCTAATCTTACCTCAATTAATGCCCTTCTTATTTGGGCTTGTTGCTGGAAAGAAAATTCCGCATCATTAATAGATAAGATTCCTTTGCCTTTGAAATTTTGGTGGCTTTCTGCGCGATCGATAAAATAAAATACCAGAGATCCCAGCGCTCCGCATGTACCAAATAGCCAAATAATAGCTGGAACGAACAGTAGAGTTCCTGTTGCCAAAAATGAGCCAAGTGCAGTTCCTGCTATGGCGAGGGTTAAGCCTCCCGCTATACCAAGCGCCAATTTTTCTGCTTTTGTCATTTTAAATTTTAATGGTGGGAGCCCATCGGATTTTTCTGCTGATTTTCTTGCTGGTTGTGTGGCCGTGGCATATGGAGCCGCCGCTGTGGCAGTAGCTCTTGGTGTGCTTGGTGGTGTTTTCACACGCCTTGGGCTGGCTTGTGAAGATGAAGCTGTGGTAGTGGTGGGAGCAGGTGCTAACTTCGCCATATTTTTTCTTGTCACAACTTGTCTAGTTGTAACATCAATAATTTCAAGATGAGGAGTCAAGCGGTCATAACTTAGCAATGCTTGCGGAAGCTCGGTTGCAGCAAAAGCCAGTGCTAGCATTTGATTTATAATGGCTTTGTGCCTTTTTGGCATTCCCTTTCTCTCAATTTCTATCCATTCCACTCCTTGGTTGCCTAAACGAGGCAATTCTTTTGGGGCTCCTTGCTTTTGAGTTGTGCAATCAAGTCTCCTTCCTCCCTTGGTCTTATTTGCTATGAAACCTGTTAAATTAGTTATACTCCGCTTTGTTACTGTTATTGGTGTCAACCCACTTTGCGGTCTAATTCCTACTTTCAAAAAGCTACTCATACTTATTTCCCCCTCCGTTATTAATCAATTTCTGCTCCTGGATATTCAACTCCCACCAGAGCTAGAAGGGTTGTTGGTTCGTTATGCGTACCTACCATAAATAGAACATCAAATTTATTTTTATCAACTTCTGATTTTCGGGTTATTATTCTAATGTTTGCGGAATCGTCGGACAAATTTTGACGAAGCAAACCTAGTAAGGCAGTTTTTTGCTCCTCATCTTTTATTCTGTATATTGTTTCCCGCCGGCTTCCGTATCCCGATGTCCTCCCTGCTGAAACAACGTCTATTTTTCTTCCTAATCTCATGGCTAACAACACATTCTCGATTTGTGTTATTTGTTCTTCTGAAAATATTTCCGGGTTAATAAGTTTTATGCCAGCTCCCTGATTGTTTTTGCGCGTGAGATGTAATGATATGGCTGAAGATAACAAGGAGATCCCAGCTATAAGACCTAAGATAATAGGAATGGTAATAGGGGAAGTTCCAATTACAAGTATAGAAGCTACTGTTAGTGAAGCAAAGCTCATCCCTAGGGTGGACCGAATTGGCGGTAAGTCCTTGAAAGTTACTTTCCTTGGCGTAAATTTATATTCCTTTGGTTCTGGTGCTGCGGTTGGGGCGGTTTGTGGTTCTATGCCATAGCCTGTCACCTTTATTTTTCCCTCAAACTTATCTGACAAAAGGGCTTGGGGAACGTTCTGTGCTGTAAGGACGGTTAATAGGATCTTGTAGAGGAGCAGTTTGGTGCCTAATCTTTCTACCTGAGTAGCTGGGATTTGAATTTCTCGCAAGCCCCTCTCGACTACAGAAGTCAGCTGAGATCCACCAACACTTCTCTTAAGGTTTATTCTTCCTGGGCTGGCAGCTAAAATCTTTTGAGCAAACAATTCTGCTCTTCCGCGCGTTCGGTCATTTTGACCTAAGGGTTGAGCTTTTGCTTGGGGCTGGCATAATATCAAACTGATTTTGTGAACTACCACCATTTGTTTTTCTCCGATTAGGGCATAAGGAACCTGAGACTAAAGTCTCGGTTCCGCTCTTAAAAATCAACAGAATTAATTCTGTTGATTTTTAAGAGCGGAACCGAGACTTTAGTCTCAGGTTCCTTATGCCCTAA
>JABMSE010000134.1 GCA_013204645.1 Candidatus Saganbacteria bacterium
GAAAAATATCAAATTCTTGCACTTATCCGATAGACAACTCAGCAGTCTAGCAAGCGAGAAAGGTATCAGATTTACCGGGGATCAGTGATTTTGCCGGTGATAACTGAGGCAGCAACCGTAGCTGGAGAAGCCAGGTAAATAAAAGCGTTGGGGTTACCCATGCGGCCTTTGAAGTTGCGATTAGCTGTTGAAATTACATTTTCGCCATCGGACGGAACTCCGTTGTGGGTTCCAACGCAAGGGCCACAGCCTGGGGTAACCGCAACTGCACCAGCTTCGAGCAGGGTTTGATAGGTTCCGTCTTTTATCATGTCCAATAAAATTTGTTTTGAAGCCGGAGCAATGATTAAGCGGCAGCCATTTTTTACTTTCTTCCCTTTTAAGATTTTGGCGGCAATTTGGAAATCCTCAAGTCGGCCATTAGTGCAAGTGCCAATAAAACCTTGCTGAACAGGGACTTCGCCAATTTTTGAGATTGGAACGACATTATCTACGGTGTGCGGTTTTGCAATTTGCGGCTCTAATTTTGAGACATCGATCTCAATCTTTTTACCGTAAACGGCATCTTTGTCGGCTGCAACTGGGTTTGGTTTTTTCTTGGAATGCGCTTTAACCCAATCCAATACTTTTTTATCCGCTGGCATAAGCCCGGCCTTTGCCCCACACTCAATTGCCATGTTAGAAATTGTGAAGCGGGCATCAACTGACATAGCAGAAATAGCGTCACCGTAAATTTCGAGTGCTTTGTAGGTTGCCCCGTCCGCTGTAATATCCCCAATTAATTTAAGGATTAAATCCTTAGAATAAACTCCCTTAGAGAGTTTTCCCGCAAAAGTAACCTTTATGCTTTCAGGAACTTTAAACCAGAGTTTCCCAGATACCCAGGCTGCTGCCAGATCAGTCGATCCAATGCCAGTTGAAAAAACATTTATAGCCCCATAAGTGCAGGTGTGTGAATCAGCTCCCACAATCAAATTGCCCGGTACAGCGTATCCTTGTTCGGGGGTTATTTGATGACATACTCCGCAGCCAATATCATAAAGATGTATTTCTTGGGCCTTGGCAAATTCCCGGATCTTTTTGTGAATAGCTGAAACCCCTTGGCTGGGGGAGGGGGAGCTATGGTCAATAATGATGGCAACTTTTTTTGGGGCAAAGACCTTTTTAGAACCTATTTTATTAAAGGAATCAATGGCAACTCCAGAGGTACCGTCTTGGCCAATCATGAAATCGAGATCGGCTATGACAATATCGCCGGCTTTCGCATCTTTTTGGCAGTGGGAGGCGAGAATTTTTTCGGCAATGGTTCGATGAATGGTTTTCCCCATTTATTTCCTTTTTCTCTTCTTAGCAGCAGCTTTTTTTCTTTTCTTTTCTGCTTTGAGTCGGGGGGCAGGCTTCTTTTTCTTTTCTTTTATGGCTTTTTCCACAATGCTAGCTTTTTCAATCAGGTAGGGATCAATTCCTTCCATCTCTAAAACCTGCTTAATCAAGCGCATGGCCTTGGGGTGATTAACGATGTCTGCCAGGTCAAGCTTAGCCCGGGCAATTAATTCAGTATAAGCAAAAGGCATTTTTACAACCGAAACTAAAAGCTTTTCCGCTCTAGCAAAATCGCCGCCCTTAGCCCGACGGGTTAGGATTTCAGCTTTAAGTACTTTTCCCTTGTTTGAAAAATAATCATCTGGCCTGGAGACTAACTCTTTTAAGGCAAGATCGGCTGATTTAAGGGCCACCCCTAAATTGCCAGGTTTTCTATAAAGAAGGATTTCAGCTCTTGAAAGCAGCGCTCGGCCCCTGAAGTACCAATGGGCTTGTGGCTCTTTTACCACTTTATTGATCAGTTCCAGAGACTTAGCCCAGTCACCTTTTTGTCCTCGCGCTAGAAGTAGTTCTGCTTCAACAATAAAGGTTTTAGCCGTAAAAAAATCAGAAAGATCCGACTTTAAAATTTTCCGGGCTTTCTCGCAAAGCGAGATAGCATTATCAAATTCTTCAGAAGTACCAATCATTAATTCTGCCTTTCCAATCAGGGCTCGGGCCTTAAGATATTCTGGTGGGTTACGCAGTAAAATCTGGTCATAAAGTTTGGTGGCTTCTGTGAGATCCCCAGGATTTCCGCGGCCAACTAAAAGATCGGCAATCCCAAACATGATCTCCGGGGCATCTGCTCGCTTCGGGTACTGACTCAGGATATAACGATAGCGTCTAAGGGCCTTGTTGATTTTTTCCTTTTCAGAAGGAATTGGGAAACCAACTTCTTTATCTACAATGTAATGCATGATCGGGGAAAGGATTGCCATTTTGTCCTCCTTTTGAACTGCTGCTTACTTGATTATCGATTATAAATAATGTAGAATATAAAGTCAAATGGAACAGATATCTCCTCAGCGAGAAAAGCAGCTCCGCGAGCTTGAGGGCAAATTAAAAACTTCTTTCGCCAACAAAAGATTACTTAATCAATCCTTAACCCACAGCTCGTATGGTCATGAAAATAAAATCCCGGACAATGAGCGCTTGGAATTTTTAGGCGATGCCATCTTAAAGCTGGTCATCAGTGAATTCCTTTATCATAAATTCCCAGAACGGGCCGAGGGGGATCTAACCAAAATAAGGGCGGCTGTAATCTCGGATGAGACTTTGTCTAATGTTGGCCGCAAGCTCTACATTGGCAATTATTTGCTTTTGAGCGGCAACGAAAAAAGAACTGGGGGGATGAGAAGAAAGTCAAATTTGGCAAACACCTTTGAGGCCGTGCTAGGGTCAGTTTATTTGGATGCTGGAATTGGCAAGTCACGAGAATTAATTTTAAGCTTTTTGACTTTGGAAATCGAAAAAGTTTCCAGTGAGGGCTACATTTGCGACTACAAATCTGCCCTGCAAGAATTTGCCCAAAAACGAAAATGGGAACTCCCCCGTTATAGGGTGGTAAAGGAAACCGGGCCAAAGCACCGCCGCGTTTTTTGGATCGAAGTTAAAATCCAAGGAAAGAAATTTGGAATGGGGCGGGGCCGCAATAAAAAAGAAGCGCAACAGCGAGCAGCTATGCAGGCCTTAAACCGAGCAAAAAGTGAAGATAAAACAGCGGGAAAAAGACCCCCCCCCAAGAGCTTCCGCACTATTATTTCACAGGTTAGGAAGAGGATTAAGATTTAATGGCCAGCCTTTTAATCAAAAATGGTAGGGTGGTTGATCCGTCCTTAAATCTTGATGCTAAAAGAGATATTTTGATTGAGGATGGCAAGATTAAAAAGATTGGAGCCAGGGTCTTCTCTCGACGGTGCTCGAGACAAGTGGGACGAGGGGCAGAGGTTATAGACGCAAAGGGAAGGCTGGTTTTGCCGGGTTTGATTGACATGCACGTGCATCTTCGAGATCCAGGCCGGCCGGATAAGGAAACCATTGCTAGCGGAACCCGAGCAGCAGCCCTGGGTGGGTTCACCTCAGTGTGTTGTATGGCCAATACCGATCCGGCAATTGACACTCCAGCGGTGGTAAAATATGTGCGCAACAAGGCTGAAACTTGTGGAGTGGTTAATGTTTTTCCTATTGCCGCTGTCACCCGAGGTTTAAAGGGCGAAGCCTTGGCTGAAATGGGCTTGATGTTGGAAGAAGGAGCAATAGCTTTTTCCGACGATGGAAATCCAATCATGCAAGCTGATGTGATGCGTCGCGCTTTGGAGTATGCTCGCCAGTTTGGCGTTCCCATTATTTCTCATTGCGAAGACAAAAATCTTACGGCCGAAGGGGCCATGAACGAAAGTGCTCTTTCAACACAGGTAGGTTTACCTGGGACACCTTCTTTGTCCGAATCGGTTATGGTCTCGCGCGACATCATGCTTGCCCGAGAATTTGGCAAAGTGCACATTGCCCATGTTTCTTCTGCGGCCTCGGTGGATTTGATTCGCCAGGCCAAGCGAAAAAAGATTCCGATTACGGTTGAAACTTGTCCGCACTACTTCACTTTAACGGAGGAAGCCGTTGCTGACTACGATACAAATGCTAAGGTCAATCCACCACTTAAGACAAAAGCTGATCTGAAGGCTATCATCAAAGGGTTGGCCGACGGAACCATTGATGCAATTGCCACTGATCATGCTCCGCATAATATTGAGGAGAAAAATGTTGAGTTTAATCTGGCAGCTTCGGGGATGGTGGGGCTTGAAACCGCATTGGCTCTAGTTTTAACTTATTTAGTTGATACCAAAGCCTTAAGCTTAAAAAAAGCAGTTGAAAAACTAACCTCTGCTCCGGCTAAAATCCTTGGTTTAAATAAGGGATCGCTTAAAGCTGGCTCTGATGCCGACGTAATTATTGTTGATCCAAAGGAGCCATGGACCGTAGATACCTCAAAGTTTGCTTCAAAAAGCAAAAACTCCCCCTTCAATGGATTAAAGCTCAAAGGTAGGGTCCTTTGTACTATTGTGGGTGGTAAGGTGGTTGTGAGAGATGGCAAGCTTCTGGTCTAAATGTCCAATGTCCAATGTCAAATGTCAAATGCATGTATCCCGACTTTGTCGGGATTTATTATATAAAATAATTATTCCTACATTTGTCATTTTTAATTTGTCATTTGTCATTTTCCTCAGTGGTTGCGGTGACATCGATTCTGAAGTTGTAAGCCTCACGGTTTCTCCTGCGACAGCTACCGTCGGTGTTAGTCAAAGCCAATCCTTTTCTGTCGTTGCCAAGAATTCCCTGGGAAATATTATTTCCGTTACTCCTACCTGGAGTGTGGTTGGGGGGATTGGAAGCGTTACCTCAACTGGTTTGTTTACAGCCAGCGTGGGGAGCGGAGAAGGGACAGTAGTGGGTACTTATACGACTATTACGGGGGTGGCAACCGTTAGTGTTACGTCGAATTGTTGGATAGAGGGGAAGGTAACCGGGGAAAGAGATACGGGGGGGATAGTAAACTTATTAGTTTCTATAAGAAATACCAGTTATTCTGCTTATACGAATAGCAGTGGAAACTATTCTATTTCCTCTCTTCCGGCGGCCACCTATGAGGTTTATACCCCACAGGATAATCAGATTTATCTTTCTTCTTCAGAAGAGGTAACGGTAGCCACTGGAGAGACCAAGACGCAAAACTTTTATCTAGAACTTCGTCCGGGGATTCCTTCCACCACTACCACTACTTTTCCTTTTTGATATGGCAGAAGAGTTTAACGCAACTGCTGAGGGCCAGCGCATTTGCCGCCAATATTTAAGTAAGCTTGGTTGGAGCAAACAATGGCGCCAGACGCTAAATCTCCAACTTCATCCTGGTTTCCAAGGTAAAGAATTTGAAGCCAAGCAGCGCCAGTGTGATCAGATGCAAGAAGAAGCGGAGGGTAATTTTTCAGCCGAAGTTGAGCACTGGCGAAAAGAGGGATCAGCCAATGCCAAGGAAGTTTTGAAAACTATTCTCCAAACCTTAGGCCGGCGAACTGATCTGGGCTTCTTTGGCAAGCGGATAGTGGATAGACTTAGGCGGGAACTATTTTAGGCTTTAAAGTTAAAACAAACCCAATTTAGATGTTCTGGTACTTTTTCAAGATTATCTAGGGTATCGTCTACAAAAATAACTAATTGGCTAGGGCCAAAAAGTTTCCGAGCTAGTTTTGCTGCTCGCAAATAAGCAATTTCTGCCGGTTTTTTTGCTCGGAGATGATAAGAAGCGATGGGGTGGGTGCATTCCCTTAAGGCTCCGAATTTTTCCCAAAGAGACTCGACTCGATCTTGATCAGCATTGGTAAGACAGGCCATTTTGTCAAAACCTTGTTCTCTTAATTGCTCAAGCAGCGCAAACATTTCAGGGATTTCTTTATATTTTGATAGGATTGTTCCCTGAAGATATGCTTTTTGAAGATCAAAACTTGAACTTCTAAAAGACCGTGCCATAGGAGAAAGACTTGCCTGTGGTTGGGGAGTGAGCCAGCGTATTATTGTTGTGATAACTTCGTGCCAATATTGTTCGCTGTTTACTGCTTGAATACGAAAATCCCCGGCCAGTTTACCTGTTTTCAATAATTCCATAAGATTTAGTTCTGAGGCATCTGGGGCAATTCCAAACTCTTGGGCAATTTGTCTTATGCCATCTGTGATGCCATCTTCCAATAATGTTCCAGATAAATCAAATATTATTACCACCTCGGACTTATCATAGGAAAAAGCCGTTGATAAAATAAATTCCCTAAGCTTTGCGACATCTCCCTTTGCAATCGATCTTGACCTTAGCTGAAGGTGAGATAGGCTTCTTGCTGCCCCATATCGATAGGGTCTGCCAAACAAGTAGCGAAAAGCGCGATCACCTTTTTGAGAAAGGGCAAGCGTTGCTACTCCTTCTGCTGCCAAAGCTGCTGCGTTTCTTATAATACGTTGTGGTGGTGGTATTCTCATATTATTTTATCGCTTCTTTTTACAAGAAATTTCAATATTTCTAAAATAGAAATAGGATTTTCCCGCCGCACCATAAAAATAAAACAATAATGAAATCGGCGGGATCCCGACATTCCACTGTTCTATGCATTAATGTTGTCGGGACAGTTTTACTGCAAAACTAAAACAATTCATAAAAGCGCTAGTATGCGCATGTTGTTTCTTCTCTATTGCTCCTATTGCCGGTAAACGAGAACCGTTTTATAATGTGCTTTTTCATAAGGTCTTCCTATATCCTCTTTAAGAAGATCTTTGAGATTCGCGATTTTGAAAGGGGATTCTGTCTCACAGATATGATTTTGCTTGTGGAATACATACGATGCCCCCTCAAAGTGGTTAAGAAACAAGACACCATGTCTATACTTGTCGGCGTGACTCGTCGTCAATAAAACGTCTCCGGGAAGAAATTCTTCCAGTGCTAATTGAGGATTTAATCCAGTGATCTTGCCCTGTTCATTGACAAGATGGGGATTTATTTCGTCAACCATCTGGTAACCCTGAGATCGGAGCTCTTCAAGTAGTGAGTCATCCGTGGAGAAGAGGGGGGCGTTGCCTTCACCAAACAAAACCCAGCTTATCGTGCCAAAGCAATTTAAATGGTAATAAGCGGGACGATTATCATGCACTCCCGACATCGAAAAAGGGTTTGGGCAAGAATTAAATTTGCGTTTCAATGATTCTTCAACGCGTTCTTTTACTTCAGGTAATAGGGCGGAAGTAATTTTTGGGTCGTAGTAATCCAGCTTCTTTTCATAAAAACCAAACGGGCCGCTTGTGTGAACTGGGGTTCCATAAAGTAAAAGATTGGCTTGAGAGTAAGTGTTTTCCCAGGTTAGATAAGTTAGATAACGAGAGGAAAGTTGGAAGGCATTAGTATAAACTGCGGCAGTTGCCCTGGGACTGTCACCCCAGAGATAATCTAATCTATTGAAGGTGACCACATCAGCTAGCGGTTCTTCAGCTGGGTTGGTGATGTCCAAATAGCGTACTTCTAGCATGTTGGAATATGGCTTGCTTAAATGATACTGATCAATGGCAGCCAGAGAGGCTGGGGCTGGCTCAAAGAAGTGTCCAAAATCGCTCTCAAAATCTGACCCATAAACGTCATGATAAAATCGCATCCCACTAAATTCATTATCAAGTTCTGTGCCGTCAAAATGATAGTATCCGCGTTGTGCGTATAAAAGAACTTGAGTGTCGATATCTGAAATAATTATCTTTAAGTCGTGGGCTGGCTCAAAATCTCCCCAGGCAGAAGGATCTGCTTCATAGTCTTTCATTATTTCAACCAATAGGCTCCAGGCTTCTAGCCCATAAGAACATCCCAGCATAAGGACCTTTAGGTTTTTTGCACCTTCTTTTGCCATCTCCCGCAGGCTTTCTGTTATCCACTTAGATTGGATAGGGTAATGATAGCTGCTGCTTAAAAAATCAATCGGATCACTATAGCCGGTTGGCATTGTTTTCCCTTTGTAATGCTCTACAGCAGATATTGTGAAGGGAAGAAGCTCCGGGTCATCAACAAGATAATCGAGCGTAGCTAATTCAGCACGGTGACTATATCCTAAGCATTCTACAGCTGCCATACGTACATACTTATTGGGATCTGATTGAATTATATTTTTAACTTCCTCGTAGAAGCAATCGGAATATTCTTCAAAGCCCTCTTTGTGCCAAACAAATTGTAAAAGCTTTAATCCAGCTCCTCGAACAAAAGGATCTGAATCGTAGAGCAGGCGCTCGATGGTATCTACCAACTGATCTGCTGAAAAATGTTTATGCATGGCAGCAATTGCCATAACGTGGGCTTGAAAACTGCCATAAATAATTGTGTCTTCAAGTATTTGTACGCTTTCCTCGTCTCCCCAAATGGCTAATGCCTCAAGAGCAAGAGTGTAAATATAAAAACCGTAATAGCCAAAATCACCTGGATTGTTTAATTTATCCAAAATTACATCTTTTTCGATTTTCATCTCTGCAAGATGAATTAGTGCGTCACCAACAACCCTATGGTTAGGGTCATTAGCTAGCTCTAACAATGTTGTTGGATCTTCAAGTCTTTGGTGATAGGCAGGATCCTGTTGGAACATAAAGTGGGATACTTGATCAAATAATTGCACGTTTTGCAGACGAAAAGCGCTTCGATTTCGAGCCAAACAAAATTCCATGGGTTCATAAAATACTTGATTTGTGGCCCTTGTGCCAATTATTTCCAAAAACTTTTGCCGGTCTTCTGGGTAGCCTTCAAGTATTTTAAACGACTCGGTTATCCAAAAAAGAATATCAGGGCCTTTGGGATGGATAAGTATAGCTAATTCGGGATAGCGGACAACTGCTGTTAGGAAATCTTCTCGAGCGCCATCACCCGGAAGCTCACTGGCAAACCATTCCAAGAAGCCGAGGTAGGTATTTTCCTCAATCATTTTTTCTAGTTTTGGATCATTTAGAGGCGTGTGATTGGGACGAAAAATAGCCCGCAACCCTGGATTAGTTGATTTGTAATAAGCATCAACCATAACGGCTTCGTCGGCTGATAGGGTAAGATTTCCATCCCCAATGATCGCTTCATGCGCAAAAAGCTGCTCCCAGCGCTCCTTTGGTGTTCCTTCTCCAAATTCTGTGACTTCAAAACTATAAGGATTTTCTTCGCTTACTTCAGCTTGCTCCGCAGGCACATTTAAGTACTTACTATAAATATTAAAAGCCTTTTGATCGGTTATTTGAATTTCCATGTTTTATTTCACCCTATTTCTTTTCCATGAAATGTGAATATTCAGGATCAACCTTGGTTGCTCTTCTATGAAACACATGCCCTGAAATTATATCCTCTGGATCAATATAGGGAGCGATATATTTTCCAGACAATTCACAAACATTTTCGGCCGCCAAGGTAGTGGCTTCTGCTCCTCCAACATACCGAGCTACGTTATTGTAAAATACGATTAAGGATTGACCAGCTAATTCTGGGGCTCCTTCTACGATGTCGAGCTGGCGAATTTCGAGCATATCATAATATTCATCTTTGATCGGGCATATATTTAAATTAGGTATACAGTCAAAATATTTATCCAGGTGATAATCGCTGTCTTTTCCATGGCACTGGCTGTGGAGCTCAAGTGCAAAAAACTCATCGCGTTCTGGGCTGCCGTGCCGATGATAAATTCCTCTTTGCATGTAGCGCAGAACAGAAAGATCAATGTCTGAGGCAATAATCGTCAATCTTTCTCTGGGATTGAAGTTTCCCCAAGCTGAAGCATTAGAATCATAATCTTCCAGTACCGCCATGATGATGCTTAAGGGTTCAGCTCCAATTGAGCTTCCTACTGAGAGTATTTGTATGATTTCAGAGCTACCTTGTAATTCCGGGGTTCCGGCTCTTTCGCGTATCTTTTTTACGGCCCATTCAAGTTGCTTGGGATGTCTAAAAAAAAGTGTTTGGACAATTTGATCAAGAGGATCATCAGATAGTGTTTCCGGAGTATTTGTTCTTATAGATTCTAAGGTTGCCTTGGCAGTTGCACGAACCAACGGCTCTTCATTTTTATTTTGGGATAACCTTGCTATCTTTGGTTCTATGCTTGATCTAAAGCTCTCAAAGGAAGGTTTGCCAATAAAATATTTAACAAGACTAGCTGCTTCTCCGCGTACAAAAGCGTCTTCACTATCTAACATCTCCTCAAGCTTTTGT
Organism: Candidatus Saganbacteria bacterium; assembly: GCA_013204645.1. Classification (GTDB taxonomy): domain Bacteria; phylum Margulisbacteria; class WOR-1; order O2-12-FULL-45-9; family O2-12-FULL-45-9; genus JABMSE01. Next base: position 10,112 of record JABMSE010000134.1, read on the forward strand.
AGAACAATTGCTGGAGCCCTATAATTGGCCAGAGAACTTCTGGCTAAATTTGCATTCTCAAAGGGACTGTTTATTAAAAGATTCACTAGGCCATTAACCGTTTGTTCATCTGTAAAGTAGGATAATGCTTCAAAAGCAGCTGCGGTTACGATAAAATGCTCTTCTCTGCTCTCGAGAACATTTATAATTAAAGCTCTACCCCTTTGTATTTCACCCAGCTTGAGCAATGCTTCGGCTTGCAAAAAAACATTTTCACTTTTTGCTGCTTGTTCAAGATAGGTATAGTTTTCAGAGTTAGCTTCAAGTTCGGTCTCTAAGTCTTTTGCGAAAACAAAAGCATCATAGTGTATTTTGGCGGCTTTTCTAGCTTGACCAAGCACGGCTTTTAAGTATTCTTCTAGATTAAAACTTGGAATATCTAGGTTAGCTCTGATCTCTCCACTTTCTGGATCATAGGGTCCCTGTTCTGTGTACATATCCATGACAGAAACTATAAGCGATATTAAATGATCTATCTCGACATCAGGATGATTTGCCATTTGCTGGTAATATGAAAGTATTTCCCAGAGGTCTTCTGATTGCGGGAAAAAGTAAGCCAGATGTAGAAGATGGGTCGCCAAAGCTCGGGCAAAATTGTTTTCAATACTTTGTAGATATTCCCAAGTCTTAGAATCTAAGGGAAAACCAAGCCCATCCGCATCTTCCCAGGTACTATCTACTTCCTGATCATCGTATTTAATATACCCCAACGACCGTAATCGTCCTTGATCATATTTATTTAAGGCATCAACAACTTTTTGGGCTTCTTCTTCGGTTAGTTCAGAAGCTACTTCAGGGGGTAATTCGGGATCAAAATCTAAAAGCGCTGCCCCGTGGAACATAATATCTACTTTTTCTTGACCATCAGTTGTCGCCGTCCGCTTCAGGGTCGCATTATAAATATTTTCAGCGGTTGTAGTTGCAAATGATATAGGTTCCATTTGTTAGTTCACCTTTTACTGCCTTCTTCCGGTCGCTTTTCTGCAAAATGCAGCTGTTTCCCACTAAAAATGGGTGTTGTTTGCGCCTCAAAAGAGCTCCTTGTGTAGGGATCATCTACTTCAACCAAGTAAGTGATGTAGCGCTGGGATAGTTGAGAAACGTGGTCTGCTGCCCATCTCTTGACAGAACCACCGCGCAAATATTCAGCCACATTATTATATACAACAATATATGATTTTCCATTTAGGTCGGAATTGTTCGCGAGAATATCAAGCTGGCGAACCTCTAGCATGGGTTGATATTCCTCTTTGAATCCACATAGCCCTAGATTAGGAATGCAATCAAAGTATTTATCCAAAAGCAGAGCCGGATCTTTTCTAAACGATCTGCCGTAATGCTCAATGCTAACCATTTCATCATCGAGAGGGAGGTTTGTGGTGTGATAGATGCCGCGCCGCATATAGAGAAGAGCGTCCAAATCAACGTCCGTGCCCACGACCTTTAATCTGGTGCGGACATCAAAGTTGCCCCAGAGGGAAGGGTTGGAATCGTAATCTTCAAGCACAGCCATAATAATACTTAAGGGCTCACAACCGATTGAACTTCCCACCGAGAGGACCTGTATGGTGTCAGGGCTATCTTGTAAGTCTAAGGCTCTTTCGCGTATTTTTTCTACAATCCATTCAAGCTGTTTAGGCTGCCGGAAAAAGAACGTAATATAGGGATAGGTGATAGCAAGAACCATTGGGGGGATGAGAGTGTTTGGGTCTTCGGTTTTTAAGCTGTCCAACGTTTCGTTTGCAATGGCCCGAACAATCGGGTCTTCGTTTTCATCTCGAGACATTTTTGTGAGTTTATACCTTACGCCTGTTTTGTAGGCAGCAAATTCTTCTTTCCCATTAAAATATTTTAATAGACTAGCTGCCTCTCCACGCATAAATAGATTTGGGCTGTCTAACCTTTCTTCGAGTTTTTTGATAACAATTTCTGGAGCTCCATAATTTGCTATAGCACTCCGGGCAAAAGTTGCGCGGACAAAAGGGCACTGTTTTAAATAATCCAGCAAGAAATCAGCCGTTTCTTCATCCTTGAAAGAAGAGAGAGCAGTAAAAGCAATTGGGCTGGATTCGGTACCTTCTTCTGCAGTTTGCAGATAATCTATGATTAAATCCCTTCCTTGCTGCATCTCACCTAAGCTAAGCAGCGCTGCGTGGCGTAATTCTTGGTTTTCACTTTGGACGGCTTGTTCTAGATAAGCAAGATCCAGAGAATTTGTTTCAAATTCTGCTTTCAGGTCAGCTTCATAGATAAAAGCGTCGTGGAGCACCCTCGCTTCTTCCCAGCTTAGGGCGTATGGGATTTCCATGTATCCTTCCCAGCTAAAACCTGGGACATCTAAATGCTCAGTGATTTCGCCGGTTTGCGAATCGTAGGGCCGGTGTGCCATATATACGTTCATGACCTCTGAATAAAAGAATGTCACATCATCCAAGTCAGCTTCAGGGTGGGCGGCAATGGCCTGGAAATAGGCAGGCATTTCTTCTAGATCTGTTGATTCTGACGAATGGAGCAAAAAGCCCCCAATAGACCAGGCAAAAAACTGAGCAAATTTGTCGTCGAAACCCTGCATGTACTCCCACACCTCTGGAAATATCGGCTTGCTCATTACCTCTTCCCAGGTAGTGTCGATCTCTTGGTCATCATAGCGAACATAACCCAGCCAAAGTAGCTTTCCCCGGTCATATTTATTTAAAGCATCAGCAATGATTTGTGCTTCTTCCTCGTCTAACTCTGTGTCAAGGTTTGACAATGCTGCTGCATGAAACAGAAAGTCCACTTTTTCTCGGCCATCAGACGTTACCGCCCGCTTCAAAGCGGTAGTATAAATATTTTCAGCTGTTGTTGTTGCAAATCCTAATGCTACAGGTTCCATGTTATATTTCTCCTAATCCTATCCAAGATTTGTTCTATTAACTTCTTCAATCTCTTCATGAAAATGTGGATTGCGGCGTAGGCGTTCGGCTTCAAGTAAATCAGCGTCTCCTTTTAAATATCGCGGTATTGTCCGTTCAATCTCAACTAGCTCAAGCAGTTCTTCTATTTCAAATTCTTTCCAAAGGCCAAGAAATGAAAATTCAGTTGGCAGCCTTTTTAAAACCGGATAACTAGTAAGGATTGAGCTGAGCTTACTCCCTTTCTTTCGTTGCTTGAGGAAAAACTGCTCAACCAAATCCCTGCCTTGTTTATTCATAACTGTGTTCATCCATGTGCCTGCTAGCGAGGATAAAGTGGCCAGAAATATATCGGGAGAGACAATTGGTGCGCGCCCAGCTGACACCAATAGCTTCATGGCGGATCCAAGGCAAAATTCAATTACATTTCCAGGGGGCAAAATTGGGTGGTAGAAAACAATTTCATTGTCTCCACTGCCAATGCGATCCGCTACTGTTAGATAGCCCTCTGAAAGATCAGCCTCTGCTGAGAGCAAACGTTTTCGAAACGGTGTTCCTGTGCGAGGCTCAAGCGGTTCTGGCATGTCAACCATAAAATAAGGACCATGGTCAATCAGAAGCTCAGCTAAGAACAACAATCCCTGGCTGAAGCTAGTTAAGGTTGTTTGCTCGTCTCCCAAAATCCAATAGGTGTGAGTAACAATCTTCCTTTGAGTAAAGGCTGCCACTGCTGTTTTGATCTGCTCTTCAGTTAGCCGACCTTCGCGTTTTCCCTTATTCCGTGCACGCTCTGCCTTTGACCAAAAATCTATGCCCGCACTTATACGTCGCACAAAAGCAGTTCCGTCTGGACGAAGCATGAGATTTGGTATTTCTTCAATAAAACTCCCATCCGGCCTAAATAAAGGCCCAAAGCTGATTTGAGGCACTAAGCCCATCTGCTCGCTTAATGGATCGTCGCGAAAAGCCCTTAGGAATGCAGTTCCTTCTCTTAGATTATAGAAGAAACTGTCATCTGGGAAACCAATGCTTGATATGCCGCCACGTTCTTGAAGCCAACGACGGGCTTGTCTAATTATTGCTAGTTTCTTCTCTGGTGACCAGGTAATATGTCTCCTCCTGAAAACCCCAGACGAAGCACAAAAAGTACAACCCTCGAAACATCCTCTACTGGAAGTTACCTCAACACCCTTTAAAGGCTCATGCGTTTCTTCATAAATATCAAAATTTACCTCAAGAGCTTCGTGTTCCTCAGCACTTAATGAGATTCGAGTCATGAAATCCCCACCCAAGAGCTTTCCGTTCTTTCTCACGAAGATTCCCGATGAGTCAGTTTGCTTGCCACTTTGAAAGACCCCGATGGCTTCCGGCAAAGCATACTCAGCTTCGCCGTTTATCAGGATAACATTTGGGAAGGTTCCGAAGATATTCTTTGACTTTCCTGGATTGATAGTTATAAAAAATGAACCAAAAATTAGTGCAGGATCCTCTTCTGTACCTTGTAATTTTTCTGCAATCTCATGAACGATGGGGGCATTGTTGTCATAGACTGGAAAGGCAACAAAATCCGGCTTTTCTTCTGCTATCTCTCTTTTTAGGATTGCTTCGGCACGTCTCACCTCATGACCTTCACGGATGACCGAATTTGGCGAAAAAGTCTCAGCTTGGCTGACCAGTACTTCGTAGCCAGCTTTAAGAAGGTTTGGGGCCAAATACGCTAGAGAGTTTACCGGTTGCGAGACTCCCTGCGGTCGTTGCATCCGAGCAGCAAAAAGGACCGTTCCTATTTTTTTAACCCCACTTGGAGGTGATAATCTTATTATATTTGTCATACTTCATTACCCGCATCTTGGTCCAGAAATTTCACCTTTTCGCTGATAAGTGCTTACGATTACCAGGATTCTCATCTAAACGCAACTCCTTCAACAAACGCTAAATAGGTTTGTTTTACGGCGAGAAAGTAGGCCTGGGTTTTGGGTTTTAGATCAAGGAGGGTGGCGGCAAGTGTTAGTTCGGGATGGCTTGCCCAAGAGGCGGGAGCTTCTCCCGAGGCTAGGCCACTTGCTATTGCGTTGCTAGCTTCGATTGGGACTAATCTATTAAGTAAGCCTTCTTCGATTAATTGTGCAACCTGTGGCAGGGATCTAGCTTCGGCCAACGCTGCATCAGAAGCTAGTGCAATAACCATTTTACTAAATGATGTGGGGCCCGGACGCTCCGGTGTTGAGAGTTCCGAGGTGAGAAGGGCTAACGTTCTCTCGGCATATGCGCTAAACATTTGTTCAGAATATGCAGAGGAGGAAGATGGATGAAGGAGTTGTACAATTCTAGTTCTTAGCAAGACGGGAAGGGTGGCTGCCATTAGCATTAAGACATCTTCTCTATTTGCATCTTCTGCCCTATCAGGCAGTGTTGCTAATTGTGGGGTGGGTTCAAGCTTTAGTCCAGTTAAATATGGATTATTGCCAATTCCATTGACAAAAGCAGACTGGATTGCTTCACTCGACATGCCAGCAATAGAAAGCGTGAGAAAGGTATACCCTAAATTTTCACAAAGCGAGCGAGCGATATTGTCTAAGATAAACTGACTGTCTCTTTCTCCTCCCAGGTATATGGTAAAGGTTACGCCGGTACGGCTTAGAGATAAGTCCAAGGGCTGATTAGGATGTGCTGCTTGAGCCGGATCAAGGGAAAAAGCGATGGGGGGAGGGAGATCTAATGCAGCAAGTAAGTTGTCGTAGATAGTTTTTATTTGGGTAAGTAAGGAAGAAAATGTCTGTGGGTTCCACCCATTTGCGCTTACGCTCCTCTTAGATAATAATTTGGTTTTTTCTCCACTTGAAATTGTGATTCCAGGAATTTTTACTCTAATAGCAAAACCCATTATTGATCGAAAGCTCGGCCCTTCATCTGGTGGCCGCAAAAATGTCGTTCTGCCTAATTTAGGTAACATTATTTTTTACCTCCCTTATTTTCCCGCTGCTTTTAAATAAACAATCCCCTCCCCTTTGTTGGGGGGGTGGGCCATGCCCGGTAGCTGTTGATCAAGGCCTGCCGTTTTGCTTTGGAAAAGATAAACTGTATCAAAGGAATAAGCATGATCTGGGGGCATACCCTCAAAATTCCCTTCTCCTTTTACAATTGCCAAGTTGGCGGAATTTAGGGCAGCCTCAACGTCTCGTGGAGTAGATAAAAGATCAATTCCTGGTATGTCCCAGCCAGGAAGAATTGAAAATTGAGAATTAAAGCGATAGCGGGCGAGACGAAATCTTTGCGGGGTTATAATTTGGCAAAGACTATCATAGGTTTCATCGTTAAAACAGGGCCGAGATTTTGCGACCACGGTAACCTTATGTCCTAGGGTAAGTAATCGTTCTGTAAATAAAAGATCAAGGCAGGCTTCTCCGGCATTATCTAATATGTAGACTATATTTAAAGGGGCTCCTTTTAATCGGCCTAAGACTTTTGCTGTATCATTCACGTAATAGGAAAGAGGTTCTTCCAAAAGAGTCACGGCATCAAAAGACCCAGCTGTGAGCCTATGAGCAAGCTCATTGGTTTGAGGCCTGCCAAAGTAATTAGCCCGGACAGATAGATCCAGTGAAGCTGCCAGCCGATCATCTGCTGCTATAATGATTTCTCGTATATCGTCCAGGCGTTCTAAAAGATGATGGGTTAGGACGCTTTTTTGACTGGCATACATGTCGAATAGGGGGTCGGCAAATGCCGCCCGCAGAACTTCCTGCAAACCGCTTTCAACTGTAAGAAAGGGCAGTTCTGGAACCCGGGCGCTTTCATGAAGAATTGCGTTTTGGGCTTGTTTTAATATGTATTTTAATTTACGTGGCAGCCATTGTTTTCTTTTTAAAAAATCACGCTCTTGACTTACTCGTATTCTTTGTAATCCCCTTGTTTCGGGAGCCAAAGGAGTTCTTCCTGGAAGGTAGCTGATATGTGAAATGTTACTAAAACCATCAAGCCTAGCAGGAGTCATAAAGCCTGGCAGTGGCCTCCCCGCCGCTTTACCCCAAGAGCGTATCCAGGCTAAGATGGCTTTATCAAGCCTTTCTGCCATGGCCAAAGGGATAATTCTCTCTTTTCTCCCATACTGGCTACGGTGGGCCCTTGTTGCATGATAAGGTCTTACGTTTACCAAGATACTCATGTTAGTATATCGCCCTGTTTCTCCAGAAATTTCACATAAAACGGCGATTTTTTTTGTTTTTATGCTAGAATAGCAGCATGATGCTAATGGTTTGGCTGAAATTCATCGTTTGTGCGCTGGTTATCTTTTTGGCAGGCGCAAGGCTGGCTAAATGTGGAGATGTGATTGCGGAGAAGACGGGATTATGTCGGGCCTGGATTGGTTTAGTTCTCCTGGCGGTCGTAACCTCTCTTCCTGAGCTGGCAAATGGTATTTCAGCCGTGGTTGGACCTGGAATCCCTGACCTAGCGGTTGGCGACATTCTGGGTGCCTGCATGATCAACATGTTTACCCTGGCCGTGCTAGATTTCTTTTTTTGGCTGCGGGGTGGCCGTTCCATTTTTATTGACCCAAAATCCAGCAATCTATTGTCTTCACTTTTTGCAATTGCCTTATTGTTATTTACGGCCTTTTCATTGGTGGCCAGCCGTTATCTTTTTGATTTTCAATTATTTGGGGTTTCAATTTATACGCTGGGCATCTTTGTCATTTATTTGATAGCGCAGAAAATGCTTTTTGCGAAAAGCGATGGTGGAAAAATAGAGGAGGCCAAAAAATATTCTAATATCTCTAATTTTAAGACCTATTTTTCTTTTGGTCTGTTGGCGGTGATTGTTATTGCCGCCGGTAGCTGGCTTCCTTTTATTGGAAAAGAAATTGTAGAAACTATGGGGTGGGGCAGCACCTTTGTTGCCGTCCTATTTTTGGGCTTGGCAACCACCCTTCCTGAATTAACCGTATCCATTTCTGCCCTACGTCTGGGATATATTGGCATGAGCATTGGAAACCTTCTGGGCAGCAATATATTTAATATAGCAATCCTCTTTATAGTTGATATTTTCTATCAAGGAGGATCTCTCCTGGCCGATGCCTCTTTCAATATGATTTATGTAGCCCTGGTTGCGGCAGTACTTACCGGCATAGTCTATGTTGCCATGAAGCGCCAGATCACAAATCGTATTCCTGCCGTGACCATGATTGTTCTCTTCTTATTTTCTTTGTTTTTCCTTTTTCAGGCAGGCATACTTTCTTTCTAGCCCTGTCGAGATCTTGACACCCCCCTACTAACTTACAAGACGCTTCGCTTCCGCTCGCTACAACTAACAACGTACAATTATTATTTAATTTTTAGCATAAACACAGCAAAAACTGCAGATTTTGATAAATGGGGACAGGTTACTATTTATTTTCAGTTAACCCTGGTAATAACCTTGCTACTAGGGGTATAAGGCAGGAGGTGGCAAATGAAAGTTGAACGCGGGATTATCGAACCGGTCACAAATCGTGACCAGTTTAAAGCGATTAAGGAATTAATTACGCCAACTCAGGAAGAAAAGCCCAAAAAAATAGGATTTTTAAAGGAGGAAGATTAAATGTTACAAAAGTTGCTGAAATTATTTTGTTTGTTGATCCTCAGTTTGTTGCTTGTTTCTTGTTCCAGTCCCAAGGAAGATCCTAAGGTGGTAATAGAAAAAGAGGAAGCCGAAAGCTTAGAAGGACAGACAGCCACCCTTGAGGCCCAATCCCGCCAGCAAATATATGCCTATGAAAATAATGTAGATAAGAATCCAAAGGAAGTGATTTTAAAGTTAAACGCAGAGCCCCTCCTTTTAACCTCCGGCTATGTGCGGTTAGTTGGGGTGGTCAGTGGGGGTAAGCCGCTGGCTTTGATTGAGGTTTCTGGGAGCGGGCTTTGCGTGGGAATAGGGGACGAGGTAGGTAAATACAAGGTTTGCAAAATTTTCAATGAACAAGTTCAATTAGAAAAAGGGGGTAAGTGATGAAAAAAATATTGTTGCTAGGTTGCTGTGTTGCTATGTTAGTTAATTTTGCTTGGGCGGTGGGTCACAAAATTGATTTTGAGGATGCGGCGGTTTTAGATGTTGTTTCTATTTTGGCTAAGCAGGCGGGGTTAGATTTGGTGGTTAGTGGCGATAAAAACTTTTCCCAAAACAAGCGCACTTCTTTGCATCTTAGGGGAGTTAGCCCAGAACAGGCCCTTCTGCATGTATTAAAAGCCAATGGTTTAGCCTATGAAAGACAGGGATCCGCCCTTTTGGTTTCAATGCTCGCCCAGGATCAAACTAATGTTTATAGAGGAGAAATCGCAACCATAAACCTAAAGTTTTTGATGGCAGAAAAGGTTTCTCGTCTTATTTTGAGGGTTCTGCCCGGGCTTAAAGCTTCGGCGTCAGAAGCCGCCAACGCAATTGTTATTCAAGGTAAACCCCGCTTAATCAATGAAGCGAGAAAGCTTATTTATTCAATCGATCGGCCAATTCCCCAGGTGTTAATTGAAAGCAAGGTTTTAGAGATTTCTGAATCTGACTCAATGCGCCTGGGGCTTTCCTATGGGGCCCAGCCTGGGGTTTTTAAGTTTATAACTGATAAGGATACCGGAAAAACTACGCTGGCCGATAATTTGCAAACCACCTTGAATGCCTTAATTAGTACCGGACAGGCAAAAGTTGTTGCCTGTCCGAAAATTGCAACGCTTAATAATCATTCGGCAGTAATTAATATTGGCCAGCGTATGCCTTATGCCGTTCCGGTGACTAATGGATCAAATTCTACCCAGTGGACGGTAGATTATATTGATGCGGGGGTTAAACTAAAAATTACTCCTTGTGTGGGAGAAGAAGGGGCTATCACGGCTTTAATTCAGCCTGAGGTTTCTTCGGTTTCTGAGTGGAGAACAACCGCAGCTGGGGAATTTCCGGTTATCACCACTCGCAATGCCCAATCAACTTTGCGGGTGGCTAATGGAGAAACAATTGTGGTGGGGGGGCTCTTGTCCGAGATGGATCGCGAGAATATTTCTCGGCTGCCAATTTTGGGATATTTACCCGTTTTGGGATTATTTTTTCAAAATAAAACTATTGAGAAGACAAAAACAGAAATTGTGTTTCTCATAACGCCACACATTATTTAAGATGTTAAACTGGGACTATTTTTACTCGGCCTAGGGCCCCCATCTGATCGTCTTTAATAATCAATACTCCGTCCAGTCCGTTAATTTTTTTGGCCAACTTTAATCCCCGATCAATGTCTGGGATGTCTTTTACTTCGTTGCCAATAGCTGTAGCAGCGGCATCCGCCAGGCAGGCACTTTTGGCAATTACTACCACGGCGTCGGCTTTGCCAAAGCTAAAAGAATGTCCTACTGTTCCCGAGGAAGTGCAAACCGAAAAAGGAGTATCCCGGGCCTCTATTTCTAATGCAATCTTTTGAGAGAAAGGGGAGTTTCCGGCATAGATGCCCACTTTTCGCGTTTGGTTGATTTTTAAGAAAAGATCTCCGCCGTTTTCAACAATAATCTCATCAGCTAAAGCCAGAAGCTCTTTTCCTACAAACTCTGCCATTGCTCCGGCGACAGTTGCCATGGGTCCAACTTTCACTTTGCGGGAAGCTTGCGCCATTGCCTTGATAATCGGGGGTGCATCATACTTCACGCGAAGAGGAGAAAGGGTATTGGCAAAGTGGGGATCAGCTGCAATGTAGTTTTCAATTTCTCCTCGATATTTTTGCGTAGCAGCCAATGCTTCGTCATGGAGATTTTTGTCGGCCAGAATTAAGAGATCAGTTTCCTTTTCAACTATCTCGAATTTGGTCAGATTATTAGCTTTTACAAGATTGCGGTAAGTACGTTCTTCATAGGCCATGTTATAATAACCTCATGCTTTACGGCATTATATCAGATATTCATGGTAATTTGGAGGCACTGGAAACAGTTATAAACAAGCTTAAAGAAGTTGATAAAATTGTTTGTGTGGGAGATATTGTAGGATATGGCCCCAACCCCAACGAGTGCGTTGAAAAAATCAGAGAATTAAACATTCCCTCGGTTGGCGGAAATCATGAAAAGGCCGTGACCCAGGAATTCAGTATGGAAAACTTTAATTCCCGGGCCAAGCAGGCTGTTTTGTGGACACAGAAAGTGATTGCGCCCGAAAACTTAGAATACCTAAAACAACTTCCACTCATATTGGAAGAAGATGGCTTCGAGCTTGTCCACGGAAGTCTAAATTCTCCGCTAGAACAATATATCTATAGCATTCCTGATTCTATTTTAACCTTTCAAGCCATGACTAAACCCTTGTGTTTTACCGGGCATACCCATAAACCTTTATTTGTAGCCCTAAAAAAAGACGGAAACTATGACGGCAGGCTGCTACAGGATGATGATGAGCTTCTAGTTGATGACTATGAAAAGATTATTATTAATGTAGGGTCAGTTGGCCAGCCCAGGGATAAGGACCCTCGGGCAAGCTATGGGATCTATGATTCCAAAACTTCGCTTTTTGGGATGCATCGTGTTGCTTACGATATTTCTAAGGTGCAGGAAAAAATGCAACAAGCCCAATTACCTCAACCCCTAATCGACCGCCTCTCTTTTGGGAGATAAGTTCTGCCAGCCACCGATTGTTTAGATGTCTATTAAATAAGTAAAATAATTTCTTAAAAAACTGTCCCGACGACATTAATATATCTAATAATGTAATGTCGGGATCCCGCCTCTGGCGGGAAAATTTCTGGCCTAAAAGAAATTTCAATAAATCTTCGAGAAACTGAAATTTCTCAAAAAGCTTAACGATAAGGATTTAACGGAGGTACTTGCTATGACAACATCAATTAGATTTGCAGCGGCTTATATTCGAGGAAGAGGGGGGCGTCTGCCCCGAGGCGTAGACCATGAAGCTTTGGCACAGATGAGAACGCACCAAGAAGGAAAGGTGCTATTGGTTGCCCGAGGTTTGCGGGCAAGGATGCGAGCGGAGAGCCCTTTTTCAAATGATAATGATACTGTTGCTTGGCTCTCGTCGCGTTTTGCTGCTTTGTCGCAATCAGCTGACTTTTATGCAAGGCTCACTGATGATTCTCTTTCTCCGGGGACAGAGTTAGAAGATGATATGGAAACTGTGGCTGATTTCAGGAGACTAGATGCTGCAACAACAAGGCCAATAAAAGAAGAACTTGTCCCGGTTTTTACTGCTCCTATTCCTGAGCTTGGTACGTTGGGGGAAGTAGTTTCTTTTCAGATCGGCGAGAGATGGAATGAAGTGCTTATCTTGGAGGATAGCTCACAGCTAAGGGCTGTACTTGACCAGTCCAAAGCTAAGAAAAGATATAAAGTGTCGGATCAAGGGTTAATAATTGTAGATTGGCCTGATGCGGCCAGCCAAGTTGAACAAGCAATTAACCGCCTTGCTGGATTGGGAGTTAGCTTGTTTCAATGCCGTCTTTTGGAAGATGAGCTTTTAAATCGTGATCCACAAACTCATGAGGTTTTGGCCTCTCTGCTTAGACGCCTAAGTCCTGATCAAGGGGTGGCCAGAGTGTGGATGTGGATTTATCCTGGGAAAGTAGGGGTTTTTGAAATATCCAAAGGCGAGCGGTGGATAGAAATCGAGCTAGCAAGAGAAACTGGTAATGCCTTTTTAATTTTTCGCCGACACCGAAGGCGTTTTCCGGAAGGAATGACCGAAGCCCAGGCCATGCAACGCCTAGCCCATTTATCCCAGGGAGCAGCTGGCCAACACCTTCGACCGGCTTAGAGAATCCCTTTAGTGGACGGAACCCCTTTTTTGCGGGGGTTGATCTCACAGGCCCGGCAGAGGGCTACGCCAAAGGCCTTAAAGATGGCTTCGACTTTGTGGTGAGTATTTTTTCCTCGTTTTAGATCGATGTGCAAAGTTATTTGAGCTTTATACACAAAAGACTCAAAAAATTCACGCAGCATTTCAGCATCCAAGTATAATCTGATGCGTTCTTTTTTGATTTGCGCATAAATTAATTCTTTGGCAAACTTGGCCTTAAAAGTAAAATGGGGGCGGCCACTTACATCTACGGCAGCGCCCACTTCAGCTAAAGATTCGTCCATGGGAACAACTGCATGACCATAGCGCTCGATTTTTTTCTTGTTTCCTAATGCTTTCTTAAAAGCCTCACCTAAGGCTAAGCCGGTGTCTTCAACCAGATGGTGAAGATCAACCTCTAGATCCCCTTTAGCAAAAATCTTTAAATCAAAAAGCCCATGTTTGGCAAAGAGATCAAACATATGTCCTAAAAAGGGGATGGGGTAGTCAATTTTTCTTTTCCCCGAGCCGTCAACGTTCAGCTCAATCTTAATGTTGGTTTCTTTGGTTTTGCGAGCAATTTTAGCTTTGCGTTTTTTCATTTTTAATTTCACCGCTTTCGAGAGTTTTAACTTTACTCTCAAGCCCCTTTATCTTCTTCATGTTTTTGATGTATTCTGGGATTGCAAAGAGAAGGGCCATCATAACACCAGATAATACAGAACAAAAGACAATCAATGCCAGGGATACTTCCGGAGCTTTCCAGAAAAAGAAATTGAGCGAAACCATGGTGTTATTTAATGATCCGAACCAGGTAATAACTATTATAATTATTAAAACTACGATTAATGTCCACATATTTTCCCTCCTAAAATAAACCGGCTTGTTTTTCTTTCTCTGTCTTTTTTGGCATAATCCCTAAATGTTTATAAGCCGCAGCGCTGGCCACCCTTCCGCGTGGGGTTCGTTCAATAAACCCTAACTGTAAGAGATATGGCTCATAAACATCTTCAACGGTTAGCGAATCTTCCTGAATGGACGCTGCCAGTGAATCTACTCCAACTGGCCCCCCGGAGAATTTTTGGATAATGGCACCTAAAATTTTGCGATCGATTTTGTCGAGACCCAACTCATCAATTTCAAGGCCGGCCAAAGCCTTGGCTGCTACTTCTTGGTTTATTTCTCCAGAGAATTTAACCTGGGCAAAATCACGTACCCGCCGCAGCAGACGGTTGGCGATTCGGGGGGTTCCCCGTGAGCGTTTGGCAATTTCGGCTGCTCCCTCATCATCAATTTTAATCTTCAAAATTTGTGCTGCGTGCCGGACGATTTTTTTAAGCGCTTGTGAATTATAAAATTCGAGACGGCTTACGATACCAAAGCGATCGCGCAAGGGGGACGAAATTTGTCCAATGCGCGTGGTTGCTCCAACCAGCGTAAATTTGGGAAGATCAAGTCGAATGGAGCGGGCACTTGGCCCTTTTCCAATGACAATATCTAAACCAAAATCTTCCATGGCTGGATAGAGGACTTCTTCAACTACCCGATTTAAGCGATGGATCTCATCAATAAACAAAACGTCGTTCTTTTTAAGATTAGTTAAAATAGCTGCTAAATCGCCGGGTCGCTCAATGGCCGGCCCCGAGGTAATTTTAAAATTAACTCCCATTTCATGGGCAACGATATTAGCGATGGTGGTTTTGCCAAGTCCGGGGGGACCATAAAAAAGCAGGTGCTCAAGGTTTTCCTGACGTCCTTTAACGGCATCAATATGGATAAGCAGGTTTTCCTTGATCTTTTCCTGGCCAATAAAGTTTTTGAATTCCTTAGGCCGCAAGCCTTCAAAGGCTAACTCTTCTTCTTTTGTGTCAAAACTTATAATCTTTTCTAGTTCAGCTTCCACTTGGATAGGTCCTTTTGTATCCGTAATAGCTCTTCATTACCTTTTTTACATAATTTCGAGTTTCAGTTATAGGAATATCTTCGACAAATTCATCTAGATCGAAATCTTCATAATTTTTTAGCCAGCGGCTTACGCGCACTGGGCCGCCGTTATAGCCGGCTAGTGCTAAGGGCACATTTCCGTTAAAGCGTTTGATAAGTTTTGACAGAAAATAGGTGCCCATCTGGATATTAACACGCGGATTATATAATTTCCAGCGTGAGTAGCTCATTCCCAACCCCCGGGCGAGGCCTCGGCCAGTGCTGGGAATAATTTGCATTAATCCATGCGCCCAAGCGTGCGAAAGGGCCTGGGATTTAAAACGGCTTTCTTCGCGAATTACCGCATAAACCAGGTGGGGGTCAAGCCCATATTTTTCTGAATATTTTTCGACATATTGCCAATATCCCCGCGGATAAGAAAAACGCCAAATCAGGGGATCAACCTCTGAAAGCTCTCCTAAAAGCATGGCCTCATGGATTTGTTCAGCAGCAAAAGAAATTGGTTTGGAAAATTTACCTTTTTTCACGTAACTGTGGTATTGGGCCAAGTCAACGTTGCCTTTTTTTTGCGCTACAGGTTGTTGTTTAACCAGCGAAGCTTCTTTAGTTGCTTCATTGGTTAAGCCCAAAGCTATGAGCTCTTGCTGTTTTTCTTGGTGTCCTACCAGGTAAAGGGGGTTTTGTGAAACTATTTCAACAATCTCTGAAACTGCCGGTGGGGCCGAAAATTCTGTCTTTATCCCATATTTTTTTAGCTCTTCACTAGCGCGATAAGCATAATAGGAATGGTCAAATTGCCTCAGGGTCGTTTTATAGGTAGCGATGGCTTCTTCTTTTTTGCCGGCGCGGGCCGCTGATTTGCCTTTCCAGAAAAAGAGCTGAGCAGTGCTATATTTTTGTGAGGCAGCGTCGAAGGTTTCGTAAGCCTTTTCATATTGGCCTTTTTTATAGTATATATTTCCTTCATTCCACAGGGCTTCTGATAAAAGGCTAGAATGGGTGTATTCCGAAGTTATTTTTAAAAAAGCGGCCAAGGCTTTATCTAAATCCTTTTCTTTTTTGTAGTAGCGGCCCAAGTAGGAGAGGGCCTCATCGGCTATATGGCTCTTAGGATATAGGCTAACCAATTTTTCTAAAGTGGTGACTGCGGCTTTAGGGCTGTCCATATAATTATAGGTTAAAGCCAGATAATACATGGCCTCGGGCTTGGCATCTTTTCCTTGGTTAATTGATTTTTTGAAATAGTTAGCCGCAATTTCTAGTTCACCTTTTCTTAAGAAGATTCTCCCCAGCATGAGGAGGGATTCATCGTAAAAAGTGCTTTTTTTATGAAATCTTGTGATACGGGTAAAGTATTCCTTGGCCTTAGTATAGTTTCGCCGACTAAAATAGCTAATTCCTCGATTATAAATATCTGCTGCCGAGGCTTCGTAAAAGGGAAGGGGAGTTTTTTTTGCTAGTTTTTTTAGTTCAGCCAAAGCCTTGTTGGCAAACTCACTCTTGGGATGCAAGAGATCGAGGTTGCGGTAAACCCGTGCTGCCTCCTCGTAGTTGTCAGTTTTTTCCAGGTTCTTAGCTAGCGCAAAACGAGCTGCGGGAGCAATTTCATGTTTTGGATATTTAGCTATAGATTCCTTTAAAATTGAAACTGCTGTTTCATAATCTTTGTTTTCGCTGTGAATCTTAGCTATCTCAAAAAGAGAGGAAGCAACTAGGGTGCTATCGGGAAAGACCTTAACCACAATTTCATAAACCTCTAGGGCTTCTTCTGGGTGGGAGCTTTCCTGATAGGCGCGGGCTATATAATAGTAGCTGTAATCAAGCAGGGGATAGGAAAAATCTGCAATTGAGAGCTTGAAATTCTCAATTGAGGAAAAATATTTGCCCTCGTTTAGGAGCGTGTAGCCTTTTTTGAACGCCTCACGCGCCTCTAGGGTTTGGGCAGAAGTAGAGGTAACAAGAAGTGTCAGTATAAGGATGGCAAGAGCAATTCCAGGTTTCATTTTTAGTGGTAGCGCCGCAAAAAGACGCACATCTAGCTGCAGCGTAAATTTGATTATAACATAGCCTATGTTAGAATGAAAGTAGCGGGAAACAAGCAAAATAGATCATAGTAATCATTTGTGAGGGGGTAAGATAAGAATTTATTGTTTTTTTGCAGCGAGGACTGTTTGAGCCCGAGCGAGGAACAAAGTGAGGAGCGAAGGGCGAGTTCCGCAGCGAAAAGAAAACAATAAATTCTTATCTTACTATTAGCACAAATGGTTGACTCTCTTTTTTAGAATGAAAAAAAGATTAGATCAAATTTTAGTTGAAAAAGAACTTTTTGAAAGCCGCAACAAAGCTGCCGCTGCTATTTTGGCAGGAGTAGTGTATGTAAATGGTCAAAAGAGCGATAAGGCGGGAAAGCTTTTGGCAGAAGATGTGGCGATTGAGGTAAGGGGGGAGCCACATCCTTATGTAGGGCGGGGAGGCGTAAAGCTTGAGCATGCCTTGAAAGAATTTAAGGTTGATGTTAAGGACAAAGTTGCGCTGGACATTGGTGCTTCGACCGGTGGATTCACTGATTGTTTGCTGCAGAATGGAGCAGCCAAAGTTTACGCCGTTGATGTTGGCTATGGCCAGCTAGCCTGGAAACTGCGCCAGGATTCCAGGGTTGTTGTGATCGAAAGAACCAATGCAAGATACTTAACACCTGATGACCTCTACAAAGCAACACAGCGACCTAGCGACACAGCGACACAGAAGGCTGAGATAGGTGTAATCGACGTCTCCTTCATCTCCCTCTCCAAGATTTTGCCCGCAGTTTATGATTTGTTGGCTGACAAGGCCCGGGTTGTTGCTTTAGTTAAGCCACAATTTGAAGCCAAGAGAGAACAGGTTAAAAAAGGCGGGATTGTAAAAGACAAAAAGGTTCATCAGGAAGTGCTAGAAAAGGTTAAAAAAGAAGCAGAGACAATCGGCTTTAAGGTAAAAGATGTAACCTCCTCCCCCATTACTGGTAGAGACGGCAATATAGAATTTCTCCTTTATTTATCAAAAGGCTGAAATTTTTTTGTTTTCCTCTCGAGAAATAAATAGAGGGAAAACAAAAATGGTAACACTTGCGCCTACCCCTTGGAAAGTTCGTCTTGTAGTTCCGCATGCAGCAAAAGCCAGAGCAGGGCTTAATTTAATAATTAGGCGCTATGTAGAAGAACGGGGTTACGAGCTCGATCCAAAGATACTACCCACAGATGTTAGTAGACATCTTAATGAAACTGCCGACGTAGGATCAGCCAAGCTAGCAGATGAAGTTTATAGGAGATTAGTAGCGCAACAAATATCCCCCTCTTTAGAAATTGAGGTTTTGCCTTTTGCCATTGCGCGGGCTTTTTGTGATGCTGGTCGTCTCTGGGGGATTACGCCTTCGGTTGAGACCCCACACCTGGACACTTTGGCAATCCCGGCTGAAATTGCCGGAGTTAGTATTTTAGATTTGCCAGAAGGTTTTATAAAAGCATTAGGCCGTGAGTATCGAGCTTATCTGCATAGTATCGCAGGTAGCGTTGTGGATCCTTTGGCAAGATATTTAGTGTTGGAGATTCATACTTTTAAGCGTAATGGGAGTAATGGAGAGGAGCGGCCTCCCGCAGCTTTATTATTTACGGAACATTGGGCAATTGAATCGGACTGTGTTGATCCGGATTATGTACGCGTGGGGATTTCTGAGAATTCATTAGTTGATACTTGTGATTCGACCATTGTTGATATTTTTGCTGCTCAAATGGAAAGAGTCTCATCCGATACTGCACACAATAAACCTTATGGGGTTCCACAAGGGAATATTTCCCTTAGATTGACAAGATCGCACGAACTCCATCGAGAGTGTCAGATAGCTGATCCTTTTGATCTTTGGAGGTTTCCTTTCTATCAAGAAAATGAACAAAGAGAGTTCTGGCAGATTGATCCGGCAACGGCAACTCCACTTGGGGCACCGCGAAATCGATTAGAAACATTGGCAATTGAAGTTAGAGAGGATCTGATTAAGGATAAAAGATTTCTTGATAAGGTCGCGCGAAGACTTGCTGCTGCAATTTCAGGGGTTGTTAGGCTTTAATGACTTGCTTTGATTAGACTTAGTTTGCACCCTCCCTCCCCCTGATATATAATTTTAGACAGCTATGTTTTATCAAATTCTAATCTCGTTGGCCGTTGGCATCTTAATTGGCCTTCTGGTTTTTTATCTTCTAACCCGTAGAAGAGACAAGATTGCTCCTAGCCAAGAGGTTTCTTCTTTTTCAGACAAAGATGCCGAAACACTACTAAAAAAACAGGGCTATCAGATTTTGAGTAAGCGCCAGCGTGAAACAGTTATAACCAAGATTAACGGTAAAGATCATTTCGGCTTTGTTGAAGCCGACTATCTTGTTCGCAAAGGCCGCAAAAGCTATGTGGTTATGGTGCATTTTAGCGAAGGCGATGCTGATCCCAACGAACAAACCACCCGTCGCCGTCTCTTGGAATATGATAATGTATTTTCAGCCGAGGGCCTTTTGGTTTTGGATGTTAATAGGGGTGAGATTCACGATGTGTCTTTCCGCTTTCCGCATGAGAAAAACATAGACTTTTTCTTCCGTTTATTGATTGCCTTATTTATTATTGGTGGTGTAATTGGTATAATTTGGATGTTGGCGATGTTGCGGTTATTCTAATGGTGACTGACACCAGGAGAATACTGGCCTATCGCTGGTGTCAGTCACCATTAGAGGGAGGTCCACAATGACAACCATAGCAGTTATTTACAAAAAAGAAGATAGTTTGATTGCCGGGACGGCCCAGCAGGTTATAAAGGAACTCAAGAAGAAAGGTTACAAAATAGGTTTTAGCAAAGCCAAGTTTGCCATAACCTTGGGTGGCGATGGAACCATTTTGCGTGCAGCTCGGCTGCTCGCAAAAAAGAGGATTCCTATTTTGGCCATACACATGGGTGGCCTGGGTTTTTGTGCGGAAGTTGAATTGCATGAATTAAATGAGGCCCTGGAGCAGATTAAAAAGGGAAAATATGCAATTGATGAACGTACCATGATAGAAGCTCTGGTAGCCGGCAAAAAAATTATTGCCTTAAATGATATTGTTATTAGTAATAGTGGGATTGCCAGGGTGATTAGGGTAGAAATAGAAGGGATTGGAGAATATGTGTCTGATGGAATAATTTTTTCAACTGCCACTGGATCTACGGCGTATAATCTTTCAGCTGGGGGGCCTATTTTGACTCCAGAATCAGACAGCCTTGTGATATCGGCTATTTGTCCCCACACCATTGCTACCCGTCCGCTGGTAGTTGAAAAACCAGTGACGGCTATTCTAAACCGGGGCAAAAAGGCGATTTTGACTTCCGATGGACAGCACTTGGTTGCCTTGCACGAACGCCAGAAAATTCGCATCCAGAGATCAAAGCTTAAGACTAAATTTATCCGCTTGGAAGGCTATGATTTTTTTGAGCGGGTGAAAGAAACCTTTGGCTTTGGGGCTAGAATTTAATTGGAATATTGGCCGCTGTTTAGATCCACTATTTTCTGCAGATCATCTACTAGAATTAAGTAAGCTGGATCAGAGAGGTTTGGTGCACCCGTATGAGCGAAGACCTTAAAAAGGGTGAGCTTATGCATTGGCGCATGAGTTAATTTTTCCAAGTATTTATGGAGGGTGTATTTTTCAATAGCTTTAATTACTTGTGCATTATTCATAGTGTTCATTCTACTTCCCCCTTTTTTAGAAATATGATTTATTGGTTGCTTCTTTTTTTAGGAACATGTCTGCGAAAACTTTGACGAATTTTCCAGCTTTGCTGATTTTTTTCTTGTCCATGTACAAGGCGTATTGAGCATAATTGGCCCGTTTTTCCTGTCCGGGCTGGCTAATAGAGGCTATATCGTAATTTCGTTTGTCTTCTTTAGGATTCATTGTTATTCCCTCTCATATATGTATCGACACTTTTCCAAGAAAATTTCACTCGAAGTGAAGATTTTTCGAAAAAGGGGACAGGAACCAAAAGGTTCCTGTCCCCTTTTATCCTCCGAAGCCCGCCGGAGGCGGGCGTAGGAGGATGCAAGTTTTTGGTGTCTCAATGCGATATAGGTAGTAGAGAGGCTCAAAAAGGAGAAGTCCCTATAGTGCATAAATTCAAATTATTTATATTTGTTTTACTTTCCTTGCTTTTGGTAGTAGTGTTTTCTACGACTGCCTTGGCTAATACCCCTCCTGATATCCGCCCGGTTAATGATCCCTTTGGTTTTACCCTCCCCTCCGCTGATGAAGGGGACACCGCCTATAGTGCCTATTTTTCAGCCCTGGATCCAGATGGGGATCCGGTGACATTTTCCGTGGTTAGTAAACCAAGTTGGCTTGCTTTTCAGGATCTAGGCAAGAACGATGCAGTTTTGGGACTAGTCTTCGGGCAAGAGATTCCCGAAGTAATCGGCCAAGGACCCGATTACTATTATATTGATATAAGCGCTTATGATGGCGTAAACCCGGCGGTGGTTGAAACTTTTTGTCTGCCAGTCGTAAATATTGACCAATCCCCTGTAGCAGATGCTGGTCCAGATCGCTCAGTTTATGAAGGGGAGTCAGTAGTATTGGCTAATGATTCCTATGATGTGGATGGAGATATTTTAGGGTACACCTGGAGAGCTCCAGCGCCTATTACATTAAATGATGTACATGTTACTAACCCGACCTTTACTGCCCCGCAAGTTAACGCTGATACAGATTATGAGATTATATTACAAGTAGAGGATGTTGTTCATAATATAATAGTAGCAGATACTGTTACTATTACGGTTGTTATTGTAAACCAACCCCCAGCGTGGAGCAGTTGTAATATTGCCTTAACCGAAGATTCTGATCCTCAAGTAATTGACCTTAACGGCTATTGCAATGATCCTGATGGTGATTCTATAAGTTATAGCCCTGCCAGTGGAGGGGATCAAGCTACTGTAGCCTGGAGCATATCCGGAAGCGA
>JABMSE010000135.1 GCA_013204645.1 Candidatus Saganbacteria bacterium
CGCCTTGAGTCCAATGGTGTAGTGGGGTCCAAAAGCATAATCCATGCGGTTGCGGTAAAAATAAATCTCTGGCGAAGGAATAATTGGAGGGCAATCGAAAAAAAGCTCTTTGATTTTGGCTTCTTTATTTTTTAGCTGTTCGGAATAAGGGATGTTTTGGAATTTACATCCACCGCATTTCCCAAAGTATTGGCAAGGAGGTTTCACGGAAGAAAGGTAATGATTCCGGCAGAAGCTGCCCAAAGAATTAGAGAGGCGATTGTCGTTCCAATTACCGCACAAATAAAAGTGGGAATCCAGGGAAGTCCAAGCAAATAGGCGGCAATGGTTCCTGTCCAAACCCCGGTTCCAGGAAAGGGAATGGCAATAAAGAGGGTTAAGCCCACCAGCTCAAAATCTTCAATGATTTTGCTTTTAGCTCGGGTTCGGACAAAGAGCCAACCAAAGAATCGATCAAAAATCGGTGTTTTTCTCAAGCGATCCGTTAGGGTATTTAAGAACCAAAGAAGGGGAAAAACCGGCAAAACGCTGCCTAATATACATAATAATAATGTAGGGGCAACTGGGAGCTTAAAATAGAGCAGGGCAATGGGGACGGCCCCCCTTACTTCAATCACCGGCATCGCCGAAATTAAAAATACTATTAACTCAGCCGGAAGGTCTTTTAAGAGATTGACTAACCACACTTATTTTTTAAGCCCCTCGACTCGCTACGCTCGCTCGGGGCGAAGCCAATGCATCATGCCGCGCAAAGAGGCGCCGACTTTTTCAACAATATGATTTCGGTCTTTCTCGCGTAGGGCATTGAAGTTTACGCAACCTTCTTTATTCTCTTTTAGCCACTCTCGGGCAAAGGCACCATTTTGGATGCGCTTAAGAGCTTTTTGCATTTTCTTTTTTGTTTTTTCATCAATAATCTTTGGACCGACGGTTAAATCGCCATATTCAGCCGTGTTGCTGATGGCTTTTCGCATACCAAGCAAACCCTGTTTGTAGATTAGGTCAACAATTAATTTTAATTCGTGCACACATTCAAAGTAGGCCATTTCAGGCTGATAGCCAGCTTCAACTAAAGTTTCAAATCCAGCTTTTACCAAAGATGTGCAGCCGCCGCAAAGTACGGTTTGTTCGCCAAAAAGATCAGTTTCAACTTCTTCTTTAAAGGTGGTTTCAAAAACACCAGCTCTTGTTCCTCCAATGCCTTTGGCATAAGCAAGTGCTATCTCCTTGGCTTTACCGCTGGCGTCTTGGTAGATGGCAATTAAAGAAGGAACTCCGGCGCCGTCAACATAGGTTTCTCTGACCATAAATCCTGGACCTTTGGGAGCTACCATAATGACATCTATGTCCTTGGGTGGTTTTATAGCCTTGAAATGAATATTAAAACCATGGGAAAACATAAGAGTCTTTCCGCGTTTCATATGTTTTTTAAGCGATTCTTTATAAATCTTGGCTTGCAGCTCATCGGGAATTAGGACCTGAATGATGTCACCTAATTTTGCTGCTTCGGCAGCACTCATAACTTTAAACCCAGCTTCCTGGGCATTTTTCCAGTTTGGAGTGCCCTCAACTTCAGCAATAATTACGTTTAAGCCGCTGTCCTTTAGGTTTTGTGCTTGTGCCCCTCCTTGATTTCCAAATCCAATGATTGCAATTGTCTTATCCCTCAACAAATCCAGATTCGCATCCTTATCATAATACACATTTGCCATTACTTGTTTCCTCCTTATTTTGCTTAAAAGTGAAATTTTTGGATCTTTATGAAGATACAATTATAGCAGGCTTTATTGTAGAGGTAAAGTTTGGAGAAGAAAATGGCTTTAATCGTTAGAAAGATAAATAAATTAATAGGATGGAGCAAGGGAATACCTTTTCAAGGACCGAAAATGGGTAAAGCCCTGGTGGAGGGATTTGTGCAAGGGGGAGGGGCTTCTGGTGTTGTGGTCGATAGGAAGGCCGGCTCTGGGGATGCCGAAGGACCGGCTAAAGGAACAACCGTTGGTTTTTCTGAAATTTGGGGCGCGTTTGAGAGGGATGAAGAGTTTTCTGGACTGGTTGACCATGGGCTTTTTAGAAGAACCATGATGCATCTCGAAGTGCTGGATGGAGACAGAGATTTGGTCTCTCTTTCCCTTACTTCTCCTGAGAGCGGGCTTTCACCTGAAAAAGAACTTGCAAAGCAATTTGGGGTTTTAAGGGCGTTGCGAGATGTGAATGTGCAGCTGTTTTTTTCTCCTGAAAGAATTGGAGATTATTGGGAAATAGATTTAGCTGATGCCTTAGGTGTTTTTCCCAGATTCAAGGGGCTGTCTCTTAAAAAGCCGCATCAGGTTGCAGCCAAGTTTTTGTTCCCAGAGAAAAAAGCAATTGTTGCCCAGGATCACCGGATGGGATTAAATGTGAGTTTATATTTTTCTTTCGCATTCAGCACGGAACACCCTGAGGTTGAAGAAGCGCTTTTGAGATTTTCGATTCATGAAAACTTGTCAGGATCTGGAGAAGATATTTTAGATGAACAGGCTGGTGGGGGGCTTGGTGGGGGAGAGGGAATGAGGGGAAAGCTCGTTGCTAGAGGGCTGCTTAGCCTTCCTGCTTTTCAAGAAGAGGGCCATTTTTTGGGTTTTGCCATTGAAAAAGCAGGAGATGCGCAATTTTATGAACCCAATGAAATTAGGCAAGCCCTAAGAATTGCGGACGGAATTGAGAAGAGGTATGGTTCGTGGATTGTTACTTAGCCGCTCCCCGTGCAAAACATGGTTTTTGAGGTTAGTAGAGTTTTGGGAAAGGAGAATAGTGTTTATGTCACTTAGAATTGAGGGGCAAGCCCTTAGATTTCTGGATCACACCAAGAATATTCCTCGACAGCTTGCTGAGATAATCGGAAATCGAAGAGGAGCGGCACGTAAAAATGAAGCTCAGTTGCGCAGGCTTTGTGGAGATCAAGCAGCTCACTTGCGTAATTTGAGAGCTGGGTTTGCATGGTGTGATACTAGTGCCCACGATAGGGAATCGGGGTTTCCCATTCCGCAGCTGATTTCTTGTGGAGATCTGACTTTTATAAGTGATATAAGTGTTGCGCGGCCAATTCCCCATGACGACCCAACCTGGCACCCCTTGGGATTTTGGAGCTCAAAAGGCGAATCCTTATTGGCCGTAATTGATTGCAGGAGCGAGGGGATAGCGCGAGCACTTAACATTCAACATTATTTAAGAGCCTCTATTGTAGATTTTGTAGATGAACACTGCGTGAGCGTGCCACTTGAGCAAGTTGCAGAAATTGCTGAAATTGTCGGCCATTCAGATCCGGCCAACTTGTGGCAGTTAACTATTGGTCGTTACGCAAATCGTTGGCTGATGAGGCAAAGAAGAGAAATGTTTTCCGGACAATCCCCAGCGGAAACAAAATTAATGGCCAAACAATTTTATCCACATGTGGTTCAAACCATTGAAGCTTTTCTTGGTACCATGGATCCTCAAGACATTCCTTCGCTCAAATTTTTAGTAATCGGTCCAGCAAGCGGACTAGTTCTTCAGATGATAAGAGATAAAATAACAGAGATTGCGGGCATAAAAAAAGGAGATGAATCTCAGCCTTCTTTACTTGGAATGGAGCCTGTGGAAGAATTGGTTTCGGAAGGTCAGGCACGAGGCTTTGATATTGAGAGAGGTGCCCTGGAAGAAAGGCTGCCGTTTGACGCAGACTCATTCCATGTGGTTATTGACTTAGGAATGCTTTCGCAGGGCACAGGGGAGAGGAGTTTTTCTGATCAGGCTTTTGGGGAATTGTATCGGGTAAGCAAAAAAGCTGACCAAGGAGAACCGACCTTAACGGTTGTAGCTAGCCTAACCCAAATCCTGCCTTCTCCAGAGGATGAATACGTGTCTCCAGCGGAACGCTTAGGAGGAAATTTTTATATTTCCGGACTTGTCCGTTATCCCACAGCTTTTGCTGGCCTTAGGTTTCAACCAAATGTGCAAGATCATTATGTTTTGCAGGCTCTTCCTGGGGTGGGGGGCATGGGAGGAAGGCAGCCATTACTTGAAGGTTAGTCTTGCGTTCTTGATCTAGCTATTGCTGCCTCTTTGCAAGGCAATCTTTCCAGTTCGAACCAGCTCTTGAATCCCAAACTTATCCAAAAGCTTTTGGATGTTTTCAACTTTTTCTTTTTCTGCAGAAATTTCAATCATTAGGGAGTCATCAGCCACGTCCACAATGCGCGCGCTGCAGATTTCGGCAATCTGGGTTATTTCCGGCCGCGTTTTTTCGTTAGCATGCACCTTGATTAACGCTAGCTCTCTTTCAAATGATTCAGCGTGGGGCAGATCAAAAACCCTTAAAACATCAATTTGTTTGTAAAGCTGTTTTATGATTTGCTCAAGGGTTTGTTCATCCCCCTCTACTACTATAGTCATGCGTGAGACATTGGGTTTATCAGTTGTACCAACGGCTAGGCTTTCAATATTAAAGCCGCGGCGGCTGAATAATCCTGACACGCGGTGCAGGACTCCAGGTTTATTTTCTACGATTACGGATATTGTGTGCCTCATTTTATACTCCCAATGACATTTGACATTAATCAATCAGCATCTCGTTGATGGCTTGTCCTGGGGGCACGAAAGGAAATACGTTTTCTTCTTTGTGCACCACAAAGTCAAGCAATACCGGACGATCCTTGATTTTTAAGGCTTCGAGCAGAGCCTTTTTCACTTCTTCCGGCTTGGTAATGCGCATGGCTTCTGCGCCATAAGCGCGCGCAACTTTTACTAAGTCTGGATTATTGCAAAGATTAGTTGCTGAATAACGCTTGTCATAAAGCAACTCCTGCCACTGCCTTACCATTCCCAAGAAACAGTTGTTAAGTACCACGATTTTAATTGGAAGTTTGTTGTTAACTGCGGTGGTCATTTCTTGCATATTCATTTGAATGCTTCCGTCGCCGGCAATATCAAAAACAATTGCATCTGGCCGGCCAATTTGGGCGCCAATTGCCGCCGGAAAACCATAACCCATGGTTCCCAGTCCCCCCGACGAAACAAAACTTCTGGGGTTATCGTATTTAAAATACTGGGCGGCCCACATCTGATTTTGTCCCACTTCGGTGCAAATAATGGCGCGACCCTTGGTTATTTCATTTATCATTTCCACAATATATTGCGGCTTTAAGGATTTTTCTTTTTTGTAAGTTAGCGGATATTTATTTTTCCATTCCTCAATTTGTTTTAGCCAGGCTTCGTGTTTACCCTTTTCTGTGCCTCCGGCGGACTTAACTTTTTCCAGTAGATCTTTTAGGGTTTGTTTGGCATCCCCAACAATGGGAACATCAGCGCGTACATTTTTGCCGATTTCAGCCGGGTCAATATCAATATGAATATGTTTAGCCTTGGGGGCAAAGGTAGGAAGATGGCCAGTTACCCGATCATCAAAGCGCGCACCAACGGCGATCAAAAGATCGCATTCCTGAACCGCATAATTAGCATAGGCTGTGCCGTGCATGCCTAGCATGTGCAAGGCAAGGGAGTGAGTGTCAGGAAAGGCACCTAATCCCATCATCGTGGTGGTAACTGGAATATTTAATTTTTCCGCAAAAGCCAGAAGTTCTTTGGCTGCATTTGCCGATAGGATTCCCCCTCCGGCGTAAATTACAGGCCGTTTTGAAAGGGAGATCATTTTGGCAGCGGCTTTTATTTGTCGCGGATGTCCCTTAAGGGTTGGCTTGTAACCGGGTAAATCTATCTTATCCGGATATTTAAATTTGAATTTTTTAACCTGTGCATCCTTGGCAATGTCAACTACAACTGGGCCGGGCCGGCCGCTTCTGGCAATATGAAAGGCTTCTTTTATAACCCGGGGAATATCTTCGGCCGTCTTAACCAAATAATTATGTTTGGTGATTGGCTGGGTTATTCCCGTAACATCTGCCTCCTGGAATGAATCCCTTCCAATCAAAGCCGTAGGCACTTGGCCGGTGATTGCAACTAAAGGAATTGAATCCATATAAGCCGTTGCGATTCCCGTGGTTAAATTAGTGGCTCCTGGGCCAGAAGTTGCAAGGCATACCCCAACTTTTCCAGTTACTCTGGCATAACCGTCCGCCGCGTGAGCAGCTCCTTGTTCGTGACGGGTTAAAATATGCCTGATAGCTTTTTCGTTATAAAGCACATCATAGATAGGCAGGACTGTCCCGCCCGGGTAGCCAAAAATTACTTCTACCCCTTCTTTTTTGAGTGATTCAATTAAAGCTTGTGCACCAGTTATTTCCATGATAGGGGCAATTTTAGCATATTAGAAAGACTTGGTCAATTTTGCAGAAAGGTGAAATTTTCGGGAAAAGACTTCGATATAAGACCATAGGAAAATCAATAGCGATTTTCAAGGAACCTGCGAATGAATTCGCGGTTCCTTCCCGAAAAATCAACAGAATTAATTCTGTTGATTTTAATGGCGGAACCGAGACTTTAGTCTCAGGTTCATTTAACTTAGGAGAAAAAAATGAGAATTACCGGAAATGTTACAGGAAAAATGATTGCGGTTGCTATTTTAAAAACACAGGCTGCAACCCAGGGGCAGTTAGAACAAAAACAAGCTGCAGGGCTTGGGCGTTTTTTAAGATACCTGGGCCGAAATCAGGCCCGACAGGATAGTTGGGATCGAGCCAGCCACAACATCCCCCCTGAAATAACCATGGCACGCGCAAGTTTAAATCAGGAATGGCTAGAGCGAGCCGGTCGCCTAATTGCGCATACTACTAGTCGCGAAATGCGCTGTACTTTGTTGGGGCAGATAATCAGTCCGCAATTACAAAAAGCGGTCTTTTTATATGAAACTTTGGTGCGCGTAGGTATGCAGATTGGAGAAGAAGTAAGCGCTGGTGCGCTAGTGCCAGCCTTGCAGCCGACTTTTCCGGGAACACCACTAGAGATGGTTGAGATTAAGGGAGGAATAGTTAAAATTACAGATCCAGGGAAAAAAGGCGACGAAGCTTTGGTTCAAGAAAGGGCTGTTGACACCTTTGGCTTAAGCAGAGAAGAAATAACTAATGAGCAGTATGCAATTTATATAGGCCAAACTGCAGTTAGCGCCCCTAAAGGTTGGGAAGACAGAAGAGTTTGGATAACCAAACCGTATGATTCAGTAGGAGGAGTTAATGTGCTTGATAAACGCAGCTTTGCTAGGTGGCTTGGTATGCGCCTTCCTACCAGAGACGAATCAGAGTGGGTAAGGCAACAAACCGTTTTGCCGGAACGTCTTATTTTGGGAGGCGGTACAGATAAACTCGGCTTCCGCGTTGCTATGGCGAAAGAATAGCCCCGGTGTTGGCTGAAGTTACCAGTTTTGCATAGCGAGCTAGCCAGCCCGAATTTATTTTTGGCTTAGGTGCTTTCCAATCTTTTCTTCTTTTTTCCAATTCTTCGTTCGAAACTTTTAGTTCCAGGCTTCGCTTAGGAATATCGATTTCAATGGTGTCGCCTTCTTTGATCAGCCCAATTGGCCCACCGCAGGCTGCTTCTGGAGAAATATGGCCAATGCACGGTCCGCGGGTTCCGCCGGAAAATCTGCCATCCGTTAAAAGAGCTACATCTTCGGACAATCCCATTCCGGCAATCGCTGAAGTAGGAGAAAGCATCTCGCGCATGCCTGGGCCGCCCTTTGGCCCTTCATAACGGATTACAATAACATCCCCTTTCTTGATTTTCCCATCCATAATGGCTTTCATGCCAGTTTCTTCTGATTCAAAAACTCTGGCTTTTCCCGTAAAGCGCAAAGTTTTAGGCGTTATGGCCGATTGTTTAACCACACAACCATCAGGTGCGAGCGAGCCTTTCAAAATTGCAATCCCACCTTCTTTGTGAAAAGGATTATCCAAACTGCGGATGATTTTTGAGTCGAGGACCTTCCCTTGGCCGGCTAGTTTTTTAATGTCTTCTCCAGAAACGGTTTTTGCGCTTTCTATTTTATCCTTTAGAACATTTAGAGCTGCCATTATTCCGCCGGCAGCATCAAAATCTTCCATGAAATCTTCTCCGCCGGGCCGCAGGTTTGTGATGTGAGCTATTTCTTTGCTCACTTGATCAAAAAGTTCTAAGGGGATTTCAATTCCTGCTTCATGGGCAATGGCTGGGATATGCAAAGCAGTATTTGTTGAACCACCCAGGGCCATATCCATGCGGATAGCATTTCTAAAAGCTGCTTTGGTCATTATTTTTCTGGGAGTCAAATTATGTTTAATAAGATCAAGGATTTTCTTGCCGCTTTCGTAAGCCAGCTCTTTTTTCTTTTGCGAAAGAGCCAGGCTGGTTCCACAACCGGGAAGCGACATGCCTAAAGTTTCGGTTATACAACTCATGGTATTGGCCGTGTAAAGCCCTTGGCATGATCCGGCTCCAGGACAGGCGCGGCACTCCAAAGCTTCTAGCTCTTCTTTCGATATTTTGCCGGCTTTAAAAGCAGCCAAGGCTTCGAAGGTATCTCGCACGAGAGAAAGCCTGCGGCCCTTATATTCTCCAGAATGCATCGGGCCCACGGTTACTACAATACAGGGGATATCTAGCCGGGCGGCGGCCATAAGCATTCCTGGGGTTATTTTGTCACAAGCGGTAAGAAGGACTAAGCCATCCAGTTGATGGGCTTGGGCAATCGATTCTACTTCATCAGCAATTAATTCACGGGAAGGCAGTGAATAGTGCATGCCAATATGTCCCATGGCAATGCCGTCACAGATGGCCGGAAGGCCAAAGATAAAAGGATAGCCGCCTTTTTCTTTTATGCCTTTGGCAATCAAAGGTTCAAGGTCACGCATGGACATGTGGCCGGGCACCAGATTAGTATAAGAGGAAGCAATTCCAATAAATGGTTTGTCAAAATCTTCTTTTTTAAGCCCAGTAGCATAAAGTAGGGCACGATTCCCCACTCGTTCCAAGCCTTTTTTGGTAAGGTCTGATCTCACTTTGTCTCCTCCTTCGCCCGCCTCCGGCGCGCTTCGGAGGACAGGTCCTCCTCTTTTAAAACTTCAGAAATCCAGTTGAGCGCACCACGTGCTTCATGTACTCCTTCATGCACCTGGGCTTTTTTGGCCTTATCGCCTAAAGTCATAAGATAGGCAATTTTTCCGGCACGGCTTTTAATGTTGGCAAACTTTGCTTGTTTTAGCACATCCTCGCTTAAAAAAGGAACTATGCCAAATGCACCAATACCATGTATATCCATTTAAACCTCCGGTGGCAAAAGGGTTACCAAGTCACTCACTTTAGCCTCCGACAAAAAATACTCAAGGAACTTTTTGAATTCTTCTAAGTCTTTTGGCCCCCCGGCTTTTTGGTCGACGAAAATTTTGTTGGCGTGGTGGTCGTACCTAAATACCTGAAAATGCTTATCCTCTGGCCGCTGACAAATCAAAACCCAGTGTCCATCATCAATGCCCAGTGCCATTTTTCTCCCGTCCGGCAATTTAAGTTCTTCATTTTAAAAGAAATAGTTCCCACAAAATGTTTGTTGATGGCGTCAACTTTTTCTAGATAATCGATGATTTTGGACATAATTGCTTAGTGGTTATTATAGCAAAAAAAAGAGAGAAATAGTGAAATTTTTTAAAAGAAGTGTCGAGAGAGTAATGGAGGAACCCGTATGACAAAACGAGCTGGAGGGATACCAAGAGAAAATGGGCTTAGATTAATACAAAGATGGCTTGATCTTCAGCGAAGATTAAAAGCAGAAAAACCCGAGCAACACCGTGTGGTGGTTGATGTGGGAATGGAAAGTGTACGCAGTCCGCATCCGGCTGAATTAGCCGCAGCGATTGGCGGTGATGTAGCTTTGGCCTCGTTTGATGCAATGAGCAGGCTCGATTTAGCGAGGGTATCGGAGGCAATAGAACAAAGCCAACGAACTGATCCACCGGGTGGGGCAGGAGGGCTCGGTATAATTGAAGAAACCATTGGCTGGACCGCGGCTCGCTTTTCCGAACTTTTAAATTTAGGACTTTTTCTGATAAACCCACTGCATGGCGAAAGAAGGATCCAAACTTTTCCCGGAAATAGACAACATCTGGAAACTTTCCGTGTTAGACCAGAAGGCCACCCTGATTATGCTTATTTAGGTTCTGACCTAGCATCCATTTCTTTGTTTGGTGTTTTACCTCGTACCGTCCTTAGCGAAGAATTAGGATTACAAGATGAGGCGATCAAAGATATGGGGTCTCTTTTTAGGAATCCATGGGAAGGAATGCTGCGTATTTCTGTTTCATCTGAACAATTAGATGGTACAGTTGGTGAATTAGTTGGGAGGGGTGTAATTGGGGCTGAGAAAAAAGAAGCTTTATTGACGCATCTGCATCGAGTCGCCGGAAAAACAAAAATGCCAGCTGAAACCTGGCTCTACACGGGATTTCGTCAAGGAGAATTTGTGGTGCCAGCGATTCGTTTACATGTGCCGGGCATTACGGGGATTCCTTATCCCGAGCATCATTCAATGCTCAACTTATTGCAGATGCATGTATTAGGAGAAGCGGGCTTTAAAGTAGCCCAACACTTTGGCGTGTTGGGGACAGAGGATTCACTGGCTGACTTGGTTGTGGGACATGATGGTCATACTGCTCTTTTTAAATTTCAGCTTTACCTATATTTTTTAAGGCGGCATGGAGATAAGGAAGTTGCCATGCAGGCCACACGAAAACTGTGTGTCGCAACTATTCATGCCCCTCAAAATGGGACAGTCCCTAGAACTACGGGGGATCAAGTGATGCATATTTTAGATCAAGGAGCAGAAGGGGATTGGGGGCTTTGTGGAGTGCAGCCTGGAGCTCCGACCAATGCTCTTTTTGCCGATATTGCTTTAAGCCGTAGGGTGGGGGTCGTATCCCCGATCCACTGGATGGTCACTCAAGCAGAGATGACGGCAGGAAGAAGGGGTTTTGCCAATGGGGCGGCAGTCCAGTTATTTCCAGCCGACAGTCCAATAAAACCTGATCAAATAGAAATTTTTCCAGACACTCTTGACATTGAAAGTTGGATTGGGATGGGAGACATGCGTGCCTTAGATAACCACTTGCTTGGGTGGCGTTCCGGAGGAATCCCTTCCGACGACTTGGAGCTTGGAAGAGTACTTGATCGACTTTGCGTCAATCAAGGCTTTCTATTAGATTTAGCCCAAGCCTTTACGGTTCAAAGAAAACACACCCATGGATTACTTGGGGAGCATTTTCCTAAGACCTTTGGGGTAGAAATACCCGAAAATGCGATTGTACTTGCATCTTTGCGCAGAGCAACTACCTACAAGATTAATCTTTTGCGTTCCTTTTTAGAGCGCTCTGAAATCCAACTTATTGCCGAAAAATTAGGCCGTCCAATTTTTTGGTTGTTTGGAGGGCTTGCACATCCGGCTGATGTTCCGGCTATGGACAGCCAACAGGGTTTATTAGAATTAATCTACACCATAAACCAAAGAGGCGGGATGCTTTCTGCAGATTATTACCAAGGATACAGTTTTGAAACCGCAAAATGGCTTTTCCCAGGTTTAGCCTGGGGTGGTGCTTGGATAGGTTGCACAAATCCGATCAGCCCGGCTCGCTCGCAGGGAACCGAAGCCTTTGGTCCAAGCTATATGAAGGCCGCGCTAAATGGAGTGCATATTTTAGGTTCGCACGATGGAGGCGCTGCTTGTTTACAAGATTTGCCAACCGTGCATATTTATGGCCCGCGAACCTTTGCGGCCGGAGTATCTGCCCATAATGATTTGTGGGGCAATGAGTCGCTTGGGAGAAATGCCGATATTTTGTTGACCCATGGTTTTGTAAGTGAGCTTGAGCGAGTAGCAGGCCAAATCCATCAGGATTTGTTACGGGTTGAAGACGGAAGGGCCCATCAGGCTCCAGGACTGCCAGCTAAAATCGCCGCCATGTTTCATATAATGAGCCAATGGAATGGTAGGGTTTTGATGGAGAGCTATCTTTCTCCTACCCGTAAAACCTAGCATGCGTAAAATGATAGAAAAAGTGAAATTTTCACCCGAAAGTGTCGATACCCTAGAGTGAGGTAATATGAGCATTAGATCAATTGGTAACAAAAGAGGGCAAGTAGTAAGGGATTTATTAGAGGCCGTTCGTCAAAAGACTTTAAAAGCGTCTGTTCGTCAAGATTCTGGGCTGACCCAAATCGCGTATTGGTATTTACCTGATGCAATTTTTGCTTTGCGAGGGTCCCAGGAGGGGGTATATCCTTTCCTTTTAAAGGTTACCACTAGGGCGGTAAGCATCGCTTTAAGATTGGATCTAGGAACAGTTGAAAGTATTTTGCGAAAAAATCGTGGTGAGGGTGGGCACGTCAGATTACTTGATTTTTTCTATCAGGTATGCCAGAGCAATTTATTATTAAAACTGCGTGAAGAATTAGATAATGGCTTAGCAGCTAGCAAGTTGCGAAGTAAATCAAGCCGCGAAAATATTTTCACCTTATTGGACCGTGCATTGAACAGTCTTGGGTTCACCAGAGGTAACAAGTATTAT
The DNA here is from genome assembly GCA_013204645.1 of Candidatus Saganbacteria bacterium. Lineage (GTDB taxonomy): Bacteria > Margulisbacteria > WOR-1 > O2-12-FULL-45-9 > O2-12-FULL-45-9 > JABMSE01. The sequence goes on from JABMSE010000135.1 coordinate 12,498, forward strand.
TTTGATGAGTTAGGAGAGGAAAGACTGGTTGGAGATAGGCTGCGACCAATGGACACGCGGGTGGCTTCAATCGATCTCCCCGCAGTCGAGGATTTTGCCCAAAGCAGGGATAATTTTAGATATGCCGATGACCGGCTTTTCTTAAGATTGAATTTCTCAAAAGAAGGCAGTTTCATAATTGTGGCCGAGGGAGCGCCGCGTCTTCCTGGAGGACAAGCTACGGTGGAATTGGTTGCTACTGTGCTGCGGCGTAGACTAAGAGATGCTTTTTCTCTAACAGTGGAGAGAGAAAGACAGGCTAGAACAATAGAGCGCAGAGATGCGTTGGACAGATTAATTGACAAGCTAGATAAGCAACCAGAGCCCAATGGAAATGCATCATTAAGCATGGGAAGTGCGGTTATGGAGTACTTAAGAGAGACCCACCCCCATTTGCGCAGTGCCAGTCTTGCGGTTTGGGATCGGGACGAACGAGCCTTAGTTTCAATTGCTTCTTTGGGTGTTGAGCATCATTTCATCTCAGCTTCCATTGAGCTAACTGCTGACCCGGACGCAAGCGGGGAATTTGCTTCTGTTTCCGAGCGACCTTTTTCAAGGGCCGCACGCCTTCTTGATCAGGGAAGAGAGGCCCTGATTCATGCTGATCAGGAATCATCCGGGGCAGCCATTTTAGGGATTCCACAAGACAAACATGGTCCTGGGCATTTTGCTATTTTCCCTCTTTATGCAGATGCTAAGGAGAGACAGCAACCCTTGGGGGCTTTGAGTATGCGCATGGAGGCTGGGCGCTACCTTGATCCAGATAAAGTAGTGGTCCTTCAAAGATTAGCTAAATACCTAGAAAGCAGAATGCGCGCGTATCACTTTCATTGGAAGAGCAAGCAAGATGCTTTAACTGGTTTATTGAACCGAGGGGGTGGGGAAGAAATGCTAGAGGCTGATTTTGCTCAGGCAGGTAAGCATCCCCTATCTCTTCTGATGCTTGATTTAGACCATTTTAAGCAGGTGAATGATGATCATGGGCATCCGGCAGGAGATCAGGTTTTACGAAGATTAGGTGAGATTTTAAGAAGTGCTGCAAGTAATGCTTACGCAACTGCTAGTATAAGCGGAACAGCCGAACCCTATGCTATGCGCTACGGGGGCGAAGAATTCTGTCTAATTCTTCCCCAGATGACTTTGAAACAAGCACAAATGGTAGCCGAAAGACTTAGAAGCGCCATAGAAAACACTCCTTTTGAAATTGGTTTTGATCGTGCACTATCGAAAACAGCCAGTATCGGAGTTGCTGCCTCTCACAATGGAACTCCTTTTAGGAGTGTCACTGAATTGATTGAAGCAGCTGATGCCGCCCTCTATGCAGCTAAGGGGGACGACCAAGTTTCTGGTGGAATCAGAAATAGGGTTGCGGTAGCCTCTAGTAGAAAGATTCGTACCTCAGGCGATTTTTCTTTTCCTTATTGGACCCCCCCAAGATAAAAAGCCTGGATTTTTCGTGAGCCCCCATGTTATAATCACCACACTATGTTACGTTATTTAACTGCTGGAGAATCACATGGAAAAGCCCTGGTTTCAATCCTTGAGGGCTGTCCAGCCAATTTGTCTCTTTGCGAAGAAGACATCAATCGTGATTTAGAAAGAAGACAAGAGGGCTATGGCCGCGGTCCGCGTATGAAAGAGATTGAAAAAGACCAGGCCGAAATACTTTCCGGCGTTCGCAACGGGAAAACGATGGGAAGTCCCATTGCCCTGCGCATTCCAAATCGCAGCACCGAACTATTTGATAAGGCTATTACTGAACTTCGGCCGGGCCATGCGGATTTGGCCGGGGCCCTAAAATATAACCAAAAAGATATTCGAAATATTTTGGAGCGCGCTTCAGCCCGTGAAACCGCAGCTAAGGTGGCGGTGGGAGCAATTTCTAAAAAATTGCTTTCCGAGTTCAAGATTAATATTTTTAGTAAGGTTTTAGAAATTGGCGGGGCAAAAAAAGAAAAAGAGTGGAAGAAATTGATTGATGAGGCGAAGGAGGCCGGCGATACCTTGGGAGGGGTTTTTGAGATTACCATTACTGGGGCGCCAGTTGGACTGGGAAGCTATGTGCACTGGGACCGCCGCTTAGATGGAAATTTTGCTAAAGCCCTTATGTCAATTCCTGCGGTAAAAGGGGTTGAGGTTGGATTGGGATTTTCGCAAGCTGCTATGGTTGGCTCAAAAGTCCATGATGAAATCTTTTATAATAAAGAGAAGGGATTTTTTAGAAAAACCAATAATGCTGGGGGGCTTGAAGGTGGCATGACTGATGGTCAGCCGATTATACTACGGGCGGTTATGAAGCCGATTGCAACCCTTAAAAAGCCCTTGAAATCAGTGGACCTGGTTTCCAAAAAGGCTTGTGAAGCTTTGGTTGAGAGATCGGATGTGTGTGCGGTTGAACCTGCGGCGGTGATTGGGGAGGCTGTGGTTGCTGTTGCGCTGGCAAATGCCTTTCTTGAAAAATTCGGCGGCGATTCTATGACCGAGATCAAACGGAACATCGCAGGGTACAGACAGCAGATCAGGAAGATATGAAAAACATAGTTTTAGTAGGTTTTATGGGAACAGGCAAAACTCGCGTTGGCAAGCTTCTTGCAACGCAGCTTAAGTGGCAGAGGCTCTCACTTGATGATATGATAGAGTGGAAGGTTGGTAAGCCTATTGCAAAGATATTTACAGAAGATGGAGA
>JABMSE010000001.1 GCA_013204645.1 Candidatus Saganbacteria bacterium
AAATCAACAGAATTAATTCTGTTGATTTTTGAAAAAGCGGAACCGAGACTTTAGTCTCAGGTTCCAAATGTTCTTAACGGTTTTTCCTAATAACTATTAACTTTCTCTGATCTTTGTTTGAAAGCCTAAAATTTTTAACTTCTTTAATGCTTCCACCATATTTTTCTAGATCTTTTTGAGCTGTCTTTAGTTCTTCATCAATGTCGGGTCCTTTTTGGGCAATAAATATTCCGCCTGGTTTTAGAAAGGGCACACAATAGCCAATAAGTTTATCAAGCTTGGCTACTGCCCGGGCCAAAGCCACATCAAATTTTTCTTTGTATTTTGCTTGCTTATTTAATTCTTCAGCCCGACCCCAGATTATCTCAATATTTTTTAAACCCAGGACAGATACAACATGCTTTAGGAACTCAACCTTTTTACGCGTGGCTTCTATGAGGGTAAGTTTAATCTCGGGGCAAACTATTTTTAGTGGAATTCCTGGAAAACCAGCCCCACTACCAATATCAACAACCGATTGGTTGGTTAGTTTAATAGCTTGTAAAATGGTAAGTGAATCCTCGAAGTGCTTGATCTTAATTTCTTGGGGATCTGTGATTGCGGTTAGATTAAACTTCTTATTCCACTTAAGCAGTTCTTCTAGGTAAACATCAAAAACTTGTGACTGGTTACTTGTCACTTGTGCACTAGTTAGAATGCTTGCCCAATAGAAAAATGCATAATGCCGGCGCCAAAGCCTTCGCCGCCCGGAATGCCATAGTCTAGGCGAATTGGCCCCAGAGGGGTATTTACGCGTACTCCTGGGCCCCAGCCGGAAATAAAATCAGCAAAGTCTGGGGGGCCCAAATTCCAGGCATCACCCCAATCATAGAACAAAACTCCCTGAAACATGTCGGAGAAAGTTACGCGGTATTCCACATTGAAAATAAGCTTGCGCGTTCCTCGTTTGGCATCGGTTGCATAATGGCCGCGCACCGTATTGGGGCCGCCGGCCCAGAATTCCTCTCCCACGGGAACATCTCCAAAGCCAATGCCCGTGCCGATATGGGTAGCTAAAACCTGATTCTCATGGGTAGGGAAATAGTTGTTTATATCACTACTTAATTTGAAAAAGTTAGTTGTGGTGGTTGTGCGTTTCCAGCCCTTTTTCATTGAGAAGGTGTAATATTGCCCCTTTTTGGGATCAAGCCAGAAATCGCGCGTGTCGTAGGAAAAGGTAATTCCAATGGTGTCTGATTGATAACCTTCAAAAGTTGCGGTATCGTGGGGGCTAACCAATTCACTGCCTAAAGTCCAGGCAATATTAAAATCTCCTAACAGGGGTTTTCCCAGGGAAACGTCCCAGCCATTATATATTCCATCCTCATCAGTTAAATAAATATCGCGCCCGATGGTAAGCCATCGCCTGAAGGTAAACGATGCATGGTCTCCCAATCTTTCCGGAATAAACCAGGGGTTATTATATTTAAACTGATAGGTTGAAAGCGATTCTCCAAGTTGCCCCCGGATTAAGACACTCTGAGCAGTTCCCCAGAGGTTGTTAACTGATAGATCAACAAAGCCAAACCAGCCTTCTGTTTCTCCGTAGCCACCGCCAAAATTAATTGTGCTGCTGCGGGTTTCGGATATTTTTAATACAATTATCACATTATTAGGGGTAGTGCCTGGTTCAAAGATAGGGTTTACCTCAGAAAAGAAGCCCAGGTTAAAAACACGCCTGAGATCTGCTTTCAGGGTTTTATTATTGAGCACCGAACCGGGCTTAGTATTTAATTCGCGCAGGATTACGTAATCCTTGGTTTTTTCATTGCCTTCCAGGGTAATTGCTTCTACCACGCCTTCTATGATTTTAAAATGCAGAACATTTGTTTTTTCATCAGTTTCAACATCGACGATGCGGGCTAGCATATAGCCGTCTTCTTTGTACTTGGAATTTATTTTTTCAATGTCACCCTGAAGGGTTTTAAAATTTAAAATTTCCCCTGTTTTGGTGGAGATTAAAGCTAGGAGTTCTGCCGTGGAGTAAACTGTGTTCCCCTCAAAAACAATGTTGGCTATTTTGGGATTTTCGGCTACGATAAAAATCACATCGGTGCCGGCGCTTTTAGCTTCAAAGGTTACTGAAACGTCTGAAAAATAACCCAGACCGTAGATCGCCTTGAGGTCACCGTTGATTTTTTCCTGAAGCAAACTGTCTCCTACGCGGGTAAAGATAACATTCATAATTTCATCAGTTGGGACAAATTTATTACCCTTGATTTCAATTTCAGTAATGAGCGGGGAGACCTCAATCGTGCCAGACGCGTGGGGTAGGGCCTCAAATTCTTGGGCGACCGCTCCCATAGATAGTAGTCCCGCAACCAGTAACCCGCAGCCAGCGATCAGAATGATTTGTTTAATTTTCATTTTATTCCTTTCTACCAAAACGAAAAACCAGTTTGCAGGGTTATTTGTTTTTCCCCTACATTTAAGTTTGACGGATTTGGTGGTTCCTCATAATATATTATAGAACAAATCGGGCTTAATTTATAGGTTACTTGATAATCATAGGCATTTTCCGGAGAACCTTCTCGGTAAGTTTCTGAATAACGAAACTGGACATAAAACTTATCAAAGAATCCTTTGACGAAGCCGATTCTCCAGTCAGGTTGATCTTCGTAGCGTCCGGTCTCATCTACTCCCATTTCCTGGCGGAGCTGTCTTCCAAAATTATATTCCAGCGTTAACCTTTCAAGCCCTAATCGCTGTTCAAGTTCACGCTCGATCCCTCGGAAGAGGACCGCTTGCAGGCGGCTGTTTAAATAATCTGCCAGCACGGCGTTGGCGTCAACATTTCCTTTGTCAATCCCCGCCAGGGATTTAATAAAGTCAGGCAGAAGCATTACTTTTATTTCCTGTTCGCTATAGCCTGCGGGGGTAATTTGGGGTGGGGACCGGGTATCATCCTCAATATAGCTGTAAAACGTAGTGGTTAATCCTTCGTCCTTGTTGGTAGAACCAATCATCCCCTTTAGGCGTGAAATGATGATTACCTTGGTTTCGACGACTTGGTCATTTATGGTTTCACTATTTATCACATCCACTTTGGCAGTTAAGGTGACATCAGGCATAAGCCCAGCCTCGCCTTCTAATCCCTTAAAGACGGCAACGTTTTCGGCAATTAAATCAGGATCAAGTAAAAAGTATTTTTTCTGCTCATCGGGGCTAAGCAGGGTGAATCCGCGATTAAAAATGTTAATTGATCCGCGGTCAATATGGATTTTACCCAGGAGGGAAGGATAGGCCAAGTTGCCTAAGACCTTTAATCTATCACTTTCAATCTGCAAGTTCATAAAAAGATTGCTCAAGTCAAGCGTGGCAATGTCTCCCATGACCACATAAACATTTTTTTTAAGCCCAACATTTAAATCAAAATTCAAAGGAAAAACTTTGCCGGCTTTATTGTCGCCCCCTCCGCCTCCTCCTCCTGTGCTTTTAAGGGTAATAAGAGCGTTGTTGATTTTCGCATTGCCGCTTAATTTTGGCCCCTGGCTAAAATCAATATAGAGGGGGCCTTCAAGTTTAATATCGCTTAGATCAATTTGGCCTTTAAATAAGTTGGGGAGATTGGCCGTAATACGCGTGGGGCTTAGAACTAAGTAAATTTGCGCTACCCCCTCTGTTAAAAAGAGCCCGTTTAAATTAATTGTACCTGCCAGTCCTAGGGCATTGGGTTTATTTCTCGAGGTTTTTCCAATCCAGATACCGGTTAGAGCCTTGATGTCCACTAAACCATGAGAAATAGTTACCTCTCCTGCAATATCTCGTACATTAGAATCAATAGCTCTGACATATATGGTGGTTCCTTCTAGGCTAAGTGCGCCATTGATGTCTGGTTTTTGCAAGGGCCCGCTAATTTCTAGGCTGGCTAAGGCCGTGCCGGCTTTCCAGGTTATTTCATCGGTAAAGAGGTTTACGAGGCCCAAGGCGTTATTTTTAAGGAGGGCTTCTAAATCAATATTGCCTTCGCGACTTAAATCAAGTGAACCGTGAGCATTTGAGATGTCTTGTTTTTCAATCAAGGTAAGATCATTGAGCAGAATCTTCTCCGTGTTCTTTTCGACGTTGAGGTAAAGTTGGTCAAAAGCTACATTGGCCAATGAAATATTTTTGGCCGAAAGAGAAACCGTGAAAAGAGGATTCTTAACCGTCCCTTCAATTGAGGCCGACATATCAAAGTTTCCGGAAAAATCCTTTGCAAAAAACAATTGTAGTGTATCAAGGGGTAGCTGTTCTGCCCCAAGGCGTAAAGAGAGAGTCTCAGATGTTAATCCGATTTTTCCTTGGGCAACAAATTTACCCCGTCCTTTTCTCAAATCAAAGTTTTTAATGGATATTATTTGATTTTCGAGCGAGCTATTCACTTTTAAGTTTTTAAAGGTGAAATCCTTATAATATCCATTTTTTACCTCAGCTAAGAGTGTGCCCGAAAGATTTTTTGTTTTACCCTCAATAGAAATGCTGCCTCGCAACTCCCCGCCCATATTATCAAGAACCAGGGGCCCCTCTTCTTCGGGAGTGATTTTGGTCGCGGCATCCCAGATTTCCAAGAAACAGTCGTTTAGCTGGCCGGCTACATAAAGCAAAATCTTTGATCCAACCTTAAAGTCGAAAACGGTGGGAAAAATCAAAGAGGAAAGATCTATGCTAACTTGGCCGGTTGTATTTTGCGGGGCAATTTTGCGACTTAATTCAAAGCTTATATCCTTAAAAAGCTTAAGCGTTTGGGCGACATCAGCCGTGATAAATTTAAGCGTAAGGTTAAGGTAGCTGTTTTGGGGATCACCGGCAAGGAGGGGGGCTAAATTGGCAACACCCCTTATTTCGTATTTATTTTCCTTGTTGATTATGAGAATTGGCTTTGGAAAAGACAGCTGCTTATTTGCAAAAAGCACGCTTCCGGAAACCGAATCAATATTAACCCGGTTGAACTGGAAATCTTCTAGCCAGAAACTTGCGGAATAAACAGGGTCATTTAAATTGCCCGACACTAAAAGGTTTAGCCCCAGTACGCCATCGAGTTCCCCATATTTCGTAGTAAATTTTCTTATGTCGGAAAAATCAATGATTCCTACTACGTTGCCCGTGAGGTTGCTTGGTGGAAGATAGTTTAAGCTCCAGGCTAGATCGGTGCGCGGTGTTTTAAGCGAACAGTTAGAAAAGCTTAAAAGGCCTTCTTTCAGTAAAAAGTTAATCTGGGCAGAAGTAATGGGGATATCGGCGAAGCTGGTATCCCATAAATCCACTTTGCCAGATGTTGTAAGGCTAAGCAAGGGAGCAACCGAGCCGAGATCGCTTTGAGCACTGATCTCACCATTGATAGCAATCTCAATATTGGCGGACCCGGTTGGGTTTTGGGCTTCCTCGGGCAGAAAATAGTTAAGAATTTTTAAGTCTTCTAGATTGATGCTTTCCCCGTAAATTTTTAGGTCCGTAGGGACACCAATGCCGGTTTGTCCGGCTGCCTTAATTGAGGATTGCCTGCGCGAAAAAAGAACCTCTTCAATTTCGATCCGGCCTCCTCCCATGCTGAATTTGCCCTCTGCAAGATCAAAGAGTTGTTGCCCTATTTTGCCGTGGCTTAAGGTGGCTTCTCCGGAAGCGCTAAGCTTTTTAAGCGGGGCGTTTAAGAATTGCTGGTCTAGTTTAAAGTTTAAGTTTCCAGAAAAATTATCAACCACTGCTTCCATGGTTCCCAAAACCCCTTGGCCGGCAAGTTTTATGCCTTGGGCGGTGGCAGTAAAATCAAACTGGCCCTCTTTGCTGATTGTGCCTTGAGCCGTTAGAGAAGCATTTTCGGAGCGGGCGACGAAGCTTTTGAGGTAAATATTGCCGTCGGCTGTTTCAAAGGTGGCGGATATTTTATCTATGGGTTGGCCCATAAACATCCCTCCGGACACGCGCCCACCCAGGGTTCCGTCTAAATTATTTATAGGACCCGATAAAACAAGCTCACCAAATAGTTTGCCCACAATTCCCGGGGCCCTGTTAGACATCAACTTTAGATCAAGCCCGTCTAATAATCCCTTAAAAGATAAGGTGGGAGTGTCTTTTTCAAAATCTATTTTAGCATCCCCTATAATTTCCCCCTGATAAATATTAATCGGCTCAATTTTTATATCCAAGATATTTTGCGCATAATTAAGTTTGGCTTTTCCACTTACGGGTTGGCCATAAACTTTTCCTTCTTTTATTTGGATGGTTCCGGCTAGGACAGGAGCCGGGACGGTTCCCGACAAGTGAAAAGTAGTATTTCCTAATCCCTTTAGATCAAAGTCTTTTGTTTGCGGTAAAAGAGCCACCACGTCTGAAAGCGGGGCATTTGTAGATACTATGTTAAAATCAAGCTTTTGTTTTGTGAAGCTGGAAAACACGCCGTTGATGGTAAGGGGTACTCCGTTGACCAGAAGGGTAAGGTTTTTAAAATCCAGGTTTTCATCATCCATTAGGAGCGCGCCGTTGCCTTTTTCTAGAGTATATTCTCCCACCTTAAGAGAGGCATTGTGAAAAGAAAAATCGCCTAACAGAGAAAGCGGCCAGCCAGTGGTTTTAGGAGGAGAAAGTTTGATGGCGAGATCGACGTCCCCGCCGCAAAAATTGAGGGGGTCAAGCGGCACTGCATAATTTCCCCACTTGGCCAGGGGCAATTTTTTTGCCAGGATATTTATGTTATAGTCGCCGTTTTTTAAATTACTTACCCCGGAAACCTGAAGGGGTGAATTTTCTTGTGTTTTTCCGGACAGGGAGATGAGGATGGTATCTTTTTTTTGAAATCCGACCTCCCCCTTAATTTGGCTAACTGTTTCAGAAAAGGGTTCTGGTTTGGACCGAAAACCAATTTGGTCGCTGTAATCGACCTGGCAGTCCTTAAAGACGATGCGGCCGCGAAAAACTGGGGGTGGAGGGGTACCGGGATCAGCTTTGGGCACGAGGGACAAAACATTTAGCTGGCTTGAGCTGTCGCGCAAAACTTTAAATTCCCCATCCACAATGGTAATCTTTGAAATGGCTGGCACAATGTTTCTATCCCAGGCAAGCTCTAAGAGATTAAAGTTTACATATATTTTTTTGGCCTGTACAAAATCAGGAATGACAACATCATAAAAAACTACCTGGCCAGCCACAATGCCGCCGACGCCGCCAATTTCAATGTTTACATTGAAAGCCTCTTTCAGACCCATTATGGTTTGGTCTTTAATCTTTGTGTAAACTGAGTCAGTCCATTTTGAAATGGAAAAAGCAGAAGAAAAAATTATTGCCAGACAAAGGCAAAACAAAACAAGCTTTTTTTTCATTTAAAAATAATCCCAATAAAAACAGCAAAGGCAGGGCTTAGCATAATGTCAAAGCTAAATTCGCTTTTGATCAGGATCTTTTGTGAAATGGTGCCGGCCTCACTTCTCTGCAAAAGGCTAGGGATTTTGCCCAAGCGTGTTAGGCACCAAAGGACATGGGCAGCGATGATGGCGACAATAAGCGGCCAGAAAGAAGGGGCCGCAATTATTATATAGGTGATACAGAGCCGCTCAATAATTCCAGCCCAATCAAGATGGAATTTTATTTTTTCTTCTAGAAAGAAATTCTTTATAAAATGGAGGATAAGGCTACCCCCCAGACTTGATAAAAGTAGGATTAGAAAGAGACGCATCATTGTCTAAGAAATATAGCTTATGGACGGGAAAAAAGCAACCCTAAATGGACGCTACTGTTACAGCTCCAGTGTCAATATCAACTGTATAAGTTCCCGACCCACCAGCAGTGAAAGTCAGGATGGCAGTATTTGTTCCGTCAAAGGTAATCGTTGCCGAAAATACCGTTGTATTTCCTGAGGTTATGGTGACATCCAGCGTGCCATCCGGATAACCATTATTGTTTACGGTAACCGTGTTATAACCCATGGTTGTGGAATAAGTTGTCCCGTTATTGTCTCCCTGGTAGATAACCGTTCCAGTCAGGGTTGCGCTAGTTGAGCTATAGTTCTCAAAGATTATAGGATCAGAGGTGCTGTTTCCAATGCTCATGCTAAAAGAGCTCGTAGGATCTGTAATGCTGTAAGTTGTATAAAGCCAGAGGGTTCCAATGTCGGAGGACGAGGTTTGGGCCAAGAGGGCCACCGTGTTTACTGGTGTGCCATCATTCCTCCATATTTTGAAGTTGTAATTTATGTCATAGGTGGTATTAGCTAAGGAATAACTACCACTTGCACTCCACCACCCATTTCCATCAACCGTAGGCGTTGATAGGCTGTTGGCAGAAACAGAGGCAGGATTAACCACGCTCATTCCGGCAACACCTAATATAGCATTATCTAATCCCATGCAATATTGGGAAAGCAGGGCAACGCTTTGGGCGGCGGCTGCCTCGGAGATAGCCGTGGTGGAAGAAGTAGAAGAGCTGCTTTGACCACAGCTTATTACCAAGAAAGCACTTAAGCTAAGAAGCAAAACCAGCAAAAATATTTTTTTCATTTTTATACCCCCTTACTTTTATTAAATACCAATACTTGCATCCAATACCCACGAAGTGTTTTCGGAATTCTTCTGGTCAATCACATTTGTAATCTCAAGACCCATAAAGGGCAGGTTTAATTGTGCGCCAAAAGAAAGCAGCGAAGTGTTTGATCCGGAGGCAAAGCCTGCGCGTAGGAGCAAGGATTTCATCATAATTGGCCATTCAAGTCCAAGGTGGGTAACTGTTTCAGAAGGAACTGCTAAGGCGCCGGATCCGCCGCCAATAGATTCAATGTCAGCGGCAAGTTTTATTCCTGTTATGGGGATAGTACCTGCGCAGCCAATTGAAGTAATGACAGGGGAGGAGGTAGTTGTGGAAGTTCCGACTACCTCGCTTCCTTTACTTATAACCGGGCTTCCTCCCACGAGAGTAAAGGTATCTACCCTGGTTTTTGGATTATAGGTTATGGTTTGGGCTAGATTCTTGAGTGCAACTCCGACTGAAAAATCAGCTAGGGCTGGGATAGTTATATTTGTCCGTGCTCCCAAGTCTACACCAAAGCCGGAACCTGTCCAGTAGGTTGCAGTTGCAGAAGATGAAGAAGTTATGGTTGGGTCACTGGCAATAGTGATGGTTCCTTGGGCAGCATGAAAAGATTTTAGATTTACCCCAATGTCCAAGGACGCGATATTTACGACTGGAAGCAAAAAGCTGCGTCCCAAGGTCAAAACAATTGCGCTGGTGCCAATGTTATTAAAAGAACCGACTAAGGTTCCTGCGGGTTTGGAAAGAACCGATTTTATACTTGGCGTTAAAAGGCTGATCCCAACGTGTCTTATATCTGCACCCAGGATTCCTGAAATATTTCCATTTGCATCAAGATTAGTATCATAATTATCCACCATATAGCTACCAGGATCATTTGCGGACGAAAAACTGTTATAGATTTGATCAAAGTTTTTGGTAGCGAATCCATAGGAAAGCCGAAATTCGTTGTCAGGACCTTTCAGTAGTCCGGCTGGATTATAGGCCACCGCATCCAGTCCGTTAGCTCCCGCCACGCCAGTGCCTCCCATCGCAGCTTGTCGAGCAGAAATATAAACCTCCGCAGATGAAACAGAAACACAGAAACATAGCAACATAGCAACCAAGAATAATTTTTTCACAACAAATCCCCCCTTTTAATAGGCTGTCCTAATTATATTACTTTTTCCCCCATTTGGCTATACGGTTAAGGGTAAGACCGCTTCCTGAGGTAAACACTCCTCCAACATAAACGTTACCTGAACTATCGACCGTAACAGCATGGATGGTATTATCCATTCCGTCCCCAAAGGTTGACCAGGAGGACCCATCCCACTTAGCAATTCGCAAGGCGGCGTTTCCGCCGGCGGCTTGAAAACTGCCGCCCACAATTAAATTATCATCATTATCTAAAGCTAAGGCTTTTACAAAAGAATTTACGCCATCACCCAGGGCTGACCAGGAAGATCCATCCCACTCGGCTACTCTAAGTGCTGTGCTCCCATCAGCATTTAAAAAATGTCCTCCCGCATAAAGGGTTCCAGAGCCATCTACTGCTAGGGCGTAAACATCATCGTCCATGCCTGATCCAAGGGCTGACCAAGAAGAGCCGTCCCATTCTGCAACATAGTTTGCGGAACTTCCACCAGCCGTTGTAAATTCTCCGCCGGCATAAAGCGTGGTCCCATCCATTGCCAAGGCCCGTACTCTATCATTCATCCCCGTGCCTAAGGCTGACCAGTTATTGGCGAAACATTTGGCAATTCTTATGGCGGAATTTCCTCCAGCCATCATAAAATCTCCTCCCACGTACAAAGTGGCTGTGTTATAAACTACAATTCCATACACGTCGTCGGTTGTGGCAACTCCAAGGGCTGACCAGGACCCCCCACTCCATTTAGCTACCCTTCGAGCAAGTGTTCCTCCCGCATATGTAAAATCGCCCCCTACGTAGACTGTGGAAGTAATTGTGTCAAGGCCACGGCCAGTTGAGTTAAGCCCCGCATCAAGGCTTGACCAAGAGGATCCATCCCATTTAGCTATTCGGTTTCCTTCGTCTGTGAAATCGCCGGCCGCGTATAGATTGTCTAAACTATCAAATGTTAACGCATAAACCGGCCCGTCAACCCCATCTCCCAATGCCTGCCACCAGTACAGATCGTACCACGCACTGGCTATATCGCTATCGGCCATAGCTTCTTTTGTTGCAATAGTTTTGATTGTTTTAGAAGTTTCTAAAGTAAAAGGGGCAGAATACAGGGTGGAATCTGTGTCTGGGTCGGAACCATCATCGGTATAGAAAATATCTACAGCACCTGTTGCACATTCAATTGTCACCAAGACACTATTGGCTTCAATGGATCCGGAGGACAGCTCAAAAGTAGGGGTTTCTATTTGGGGGAGGGTGGTAGTAGTGGAGGAAGTACTGGTGCTAGTGGTGGATGTAGAAGTTGACGTTGACGTTGACGTGCTGGTGGATGTGGAGGAGGTACTAGTACTCGTGGAGGAAGTACTGATGCTAGTTGTGGAAGTGGAGGTAGAGGTAGTGGAGGTAGAGGTAGAAGTACTGGTACTTGATCCAGTTGATGTTGTTGCTGATGTGGTTGTAGTAGTCGAAGCTGTGCTTGTGGAAGATGATGTGCTAGTTGAAGTTGTAGGAGGAGCAGTAGTAGTGGCAGTAGTAGTGGCAGTAGTAGTGGCAGTAGTAGTGGCGGTAGTGGTGGCAGTAGTAGTGGCAGCGGTAGAAGTACTGGTAGTTGTGGATGTGCTAGTAGTGGTGCTAGTGGTAGTGCTTGTTGAAGTGTCAGTACTTTGCCCGCAGCCATAAAGCCCTGCTGCAATACTAAGCGAAATAATGATATAGATTATACTTTTTTTCACAGGAGTGTGTCCTTCATACTTCAAAATACCCTATTTTTCCTTGATTTGTCAAGTAAACTGTGTTAAAATAAAACTCTATTTATGCCCAGAAAAACGAGGCGAAGACGTGGAATATTAGTTGTTGTCTCTGGTCCTTCCGGGGTTGGAAAATCTACAGTTGTAAAAAGACTTTTAAAGCTTGAGAAAAACCTTAAGCTTTCTATTTCGGCCACCACCCGCCCTCCGCGACCAGGGGAGTCTCATGGTGAGCATTATTATTTTGTCACGCAAGCTGAATTTGACCGGATGGTTAAAAGAAATGAGTTCCTGGAATGGGCAAAGGTACATGGCTATTATTATGGGACGCCGCTTAAACAGCTAAAAGATGAACTGGCCCGCTCAAAAAATGTAGTTTCTGAAGTGGATGTGCAAGGGGCCGCTAGCATGAAGCAAATGGTGGAAGACGGCAAGCTCGCAGTTACTGCCGTGTTCATCTTTTTGATCCCACCATCGGTTGATATTTTGGCCTTCAGGCTTAAAAAACGGAAAACTGAAGATGAGGAGGTGGTAAATTACAGGCTTCGGGCTGCGATTGCTGAGCTCCAGGTGATGGAGAAGTATGATTATATAGTTGTTAATGATAAGGTTGAATCCGCCGCCGAAAAAATAAGGGCGATTATTAATGTTGAAAAAGAAAGGACGTTGTTAAATTGAGCGAAACAAATATTGACGATCTTCTATCAAGATCAAAGAATAAATTCCTGTTATCCAATGCTGCTGCCGGGAGAGCCAAACAGATTGTGGAAGGATCTCTTCCCTATGTAAATAATTTTGATCCTAACAATCCGGTTATTACTGCGCTGCGAGAGATTGCGGCAGACAAACTTAGGATTAAAGTCTTATCTGGCCCCAGCAAAAAGGCCCAAGAACTTTTAGTCAAAGAAGATGAAAAGAAAAAACCTTCACCCCTTGATCGCCTAGCCAAGGATAAGAAAGGGAAGGTAAAGAAGGAAAAGAAAACGGCTAAAAAGAAGTAAGGTGCGCAGGTCTTAGGGGTTTTAGTAAATGTTGCATGATAAAACCATCATCCTCGCAATTTCCAGTAGCATTGCAGCTTATAAGTCTTGTGAAATTGTTTCACAGCTAAAAAAGCTGGGAGCAGAAGTGTGGGTGGTAATGACGAGGGAAGCCACAAATTTAGTTACCCCCCTTACCTTCAGGACCCTTTCCGGTAATCCAGTTATATGTGATCTTTTCTCTCCTGAACTATCTAAAATCCCCGTACCGCATATTTCTTTGACTAAAAAAGCCGACCTTCTATTGATTGCCCCTTGTACAGCTAATATAATTGGCAAAATTGCCAGTGGGATTGCTGATGATGCTTTAACTACTATGGTCTTGGCTTCTAGCTGCCAAAAATTAATTGCCCCAGCTATGAATCCTTTGATGTGGAACAATGTCGTGGTTGGTGATAACGTTAAACGTTTGAAGAAACTTAATTTTGAATTTATTGGGCCAGAGGAAGGCAAACTTGCCTGTGGAGATGAGGACATTGGTAGGATGTCAGAACCAGAGGCGATAGTTAGCAAAGCAGCTAGCTTGCTGGTTGCTAAACAGGATTTAGCAGGGAAGCATATTTTGGTGACAGCAGGAGGGACCCGCGAGGCCATTGATCCGGTACGCTATATCTCTAATCGCTCCTCTGGAAGAATGGGATACTCTCTGGCCACAGCAGCTAGAGAAAGAGGCGCTAGTGTTACTTTGATTTCTGGGCCAACCAATCTTTCGGCACCTTTGGACATCAAACCTATTATTGTAGAATCGGCGGGGGGGATGCTGGAGGCAGTCATGGATTACTATAATAATGCCAATGCTGTGATCATGGCGGCGGCGGTGGCCGATTATACAACTCGCAAAGTACAAAGTACAAACCAATCCAAAATCAAAAAATCAAATAAAAACCTTGAGCTGGTGCTAAGGCCGACTCAGGATATTTTAGCGACACTTTCCAAACAAAAGGGAAGAAAGGGAAGGGTTTTGGTTGGGTTTGCGCTGGAAACCCACGACCTAATTGAGAATGCGAAGAAAAAGCTTAAAGCCAAAGATTTAGATTTGGTTGTTGCCAATGATCCAAAAACATTTGACAGCGATGCAATTAAATTTTCGATAATTGATAAGAAAGGAAAGATTTCTGCTTTTCCACAGCTGGCAAAGAGCCAAGCTGCCCATATGATTTTGGATCGGGTTTCCGCCTATGTACGCTGAAATAATTCTGGGCAAAGCCTCGCGTTATCTAGACAAAATCTATCATTATTCTATCCCCTCCAAACTCAAAAACAAACTTCAAATTGGCCATCAGGTTATAGTTCCCTTTGGCAAGCGCGAAGACATTGGTTATGTAGTTGGGTTTGTTGAGAAGGCAGAGGTCGAAAAGGTAAAAGATATTCTTGAAATCACTTCCCCAGTCCCCCTCTTTTCCCCAAAACAGGTGGAACTTGCCCGCTGGTTGGCTGATTATTATTGCTCATTTTTTATTACCGCCCTGCGCTGTGTTATGCCGCCCGGGGGTAAAATTCCAATAACCAAGATACAAGATACAAATAAGGTCCAACGTCCAAGGTCAAAAGGTCAATTAGAGCTTACTGAAGAGCAAGAGGAGGCGTTAGCTGAAATTGTTACTGCAATTGATAAGGAAGTGCCGGATAAGTTTTTGCTTTATGGAGTGACCGGTTCAGGGAAAACAGAAGTTTATATGCAGGCCGTGGCACATGTGCTAACTAAGGGCAAAAGCGCCATTGTTATGGTGCCCGAAATTGGACTAACCCCGCAATTGGTTCAGCGTTTTCGCGATCGCTTTTCCGATCATATCGCGGTCCTGCACAGTGATATGGCTATGAAACAGAGGCAAAAAGAGTGGGGTCGAGTAGCCAGAGACGAGGCACGAATTGTCCTTGGTGCACGCTCGGCTATTTTTGCCCCGCTAAAAAACCTCGGATTAATTGTAATTGATGAGGAATATGAAACAAGTTATAAGCAGGATAAAAGCCCGCGCTATCATGCAAGAGAGGTTGCCGGGGAGCTTGCACGACTTAATCAGGCGGTTATCATTATGGGTTCCGCCACCCCTTCAATTGAAACCTATTATCACGCAGAAAGGGGCGATTACAAAAAGCTGATTTTGTCAAAGCGGATAGACAATGTGGCGCTTCCACCAGTTGAAATTATTGATATGTGTGAGACCAAGCAGTATTTATTGTCAAAAGAACTGCGATCCGAGCTTGCCCAGACTTTGTCGCGCGGGGAGCAAGCTGTTCTCTTCATAAATCGGCGAGGCTATTTCACCTTTGTTATGTGTCGTCAATGTGGACACACCATTTCCTGTCCCCGCTGCGAGATTTCCTTAAGTTATCATTCACAAGATCGCAAACTGCGTTGCAACCGCTGTGATTATTCGTGCGTTGCTCCGGTAATTTGTCCGCGCTGCCACAGTAGCTCGGTAAAATATTTTGGCATAGGGACCCAGAGAATAGAAAATGAAGTGGCACAAGTATATCCTGCGGCGCGAATTTTGCGCTGGGATAGCGATTCCGCAAGTAAGCGAGGATCGCATGAGGTTTTCTTTTCGGCTTTTGAAAGAGGTGAGGCTGATGTTTTAATTGGTACCCAGATGGTAACCAAAGGATTGGATGTGGCAAAGGTTACCTTGATTGGCGTTGTTTCAGCGGATACGGCTTTGCAGCTTCCAGATTTTCGGTCAGCTGAACATACTTTTCAACTTTTAACCCAGGTGGCGGGTCGGGCAGGAAGACATCATTTGCCAGGAAAAGTAATTATCCAAACCTATTCCCCCAACCATTACGCAATCGTTGCAGCTGCCAAACACGATTATGAAAGTTTTTATAAACAAGAAATTGAGCATAGGAGAGAACTAGGCTATCCTCCTTTTTCTAAACTAATTAGTTTGATGGTTTCAGGAATTGATGAGAAAAAAGTTTGTGGGGTGTGTGAGGATCTGGCAAAGTTTTTGAGAAATAAACTGACAGAGGGGGTTTTGGGCCCAGCGCCAGCGGCTATTTCAAAAGTGCGCGGCAGGTTCCGCTATCATATTTTATTAAAAGGTAAGGAATTGGATGTGCTGCGCAAGGCTGTTTCTGAGACTTTGGAAAAAGTGACTGTTCCGGCAGAAGTCAGGGTTGCTGTGGATGTGGAACCGATGGGGATGCTTTGAGAATCCTTTTTTTCTGACTTTTGTACGACTACCAAATAATCATTGATTATTTTTCAGAAAACTGAAATCCCTCACAAAAACGGTCGATAAATATATAGTGCCAGGCATCAATGTGCCATAGCGACACAGTGACACGGATAAATATGCATAAGTTAAAACTAATATCATTTAATATGGTAGACAGCCTGGAAGGCTTAGGCCTTCCAGAGATTGCTTCTTTGCGAGCAAGGGTTGAACAATACGACTCTGAAGAAGAAGCCGCCTTAATCAGGGACCTAAGGCTTTGTGGGATAGCAATATCTAAGCCTACACTTGAGAGAATATTTGGTGCTGGAAATGTTGAGAGCATTCTTCAAGCACTGCGGGTAATAGAGGGAGTTGAGATTCCAGAAATGATTGATATGGGCACTTATAGAATTATGAAATATGAATTAACTGTTGGTCAGTTTAAACAATTTGTGGAAGACACTGGATATGAAATCAAAGGCCATGGTGCGCAAAAACTTAAAGACCTTCTTGGTGGTGGTAACCGCGATGCCGCTTTAGTATGTGTAAGCTTATTGGATGCTAGAGTGTACGCTGAGTGGTTGACAAAAAAAACAGGTAGAAACTTTAGGGTTCAAACCAAAGAAGAAGGGATATCTGCTAGAGATAAATTGTCAGGAGATAATCTTACCTGGACAGAGACCCGACATAATGAAGTCAGTTTTGTTCTCCGTCGCCTTGGCGGCGACCACCGCTCCTGCTTCCCTGATAACCGTTACGAGGACCAGGCGGTCCGTCTTGTTGAGGACAAATAATTTACTCTTTTTAGGGCATCACCAGAACAGGGGTTTTTACGTCAACATTGGCATAAAGGTATTTGATTACCCTGTTTTCAACTTGCACACAGCCTCGCGTATCATCTTTTTTGGTAGCAAAGGTAAAGTTGGGGTCATTTTTTTCCATTTTGTCTAAATAGGCCTTGTATTGGGTGGGGGCGCTGTGGATGCCGTAGGCTCCCGGGGTACTAAAACTCAAGAATAATATATATTTGCTGTAGGGGTTTTTGCGGTCAATATACATTTCACCTTCGGGGGTCTTGTAATAGCGGCTGGCCAGGGCAACTTTTACCGGGAAATTATAGGTAAAGCCATTCCAGCTCGCATTTTTAACCACTCTTCCATTCTTACAATAATATAGTAGGTGGTCCTGCTTGCTAACTACTATGACATCTTCGTCGCTGTATTTTTTGGCAAAATCAAGTACCTTTTGCTTGAGAAAGATTAAATGAATGGTTTCTTTTTCGTTTTTGATTATTTGACCGCTTCCACATACGCTGAAAATGGCGATCAGGGCGATAATTATTATGGCTGCGCTTTTGAATATAACTGCTTCCTTCATCTCACATCTTTTATCGATGCTTTTAAGGAAAAATTTCACCTTTTTTGGAAAAATGTAGAAGATTTTGCCGCGCAGGCTTCGCCACGAACGGCATCCCGTAACACCATATAATATAGTAATAAGAAAACGGGACACCTTTTTATAAAGTTTTTTGACATTACCCATCACTAGTATTATCGGGGTGAGAGGGCAGAATCTTGCGCAAAAAGGGGGGGGGCACCCCCAATTTTTAAGCAGTTTGGGATTGCCTGAAATTCCCGTTGATTTTTTTCGATATATATTAGAGAGATATTATGCATAAACCAATAGATAGAATTGGGTATCATTACACCAGGTTAAATAGATTAACCCCACAAGCGCTAGAAAAGAGGCTGGGGGAGAATGTTGCAACTGGGGTAGGCTATCATCCTGTGCATGGTATGGTGCTAATAGAGAGGACCTCTGAAAGAGAGTTAATGGTTTTGCCTCCGTTTTGGCTAACAATTGATCATTCTGTTTCGCATAGCATTGTAGCTGCAGAAAAAGCCGAAAAAGGTGAGGCCTTTGTTCCCTATCATATGATTGTTGCCGATGCGCATCGGGATCTCTCTACATATCCGGATCTCATTAGAAGAGCTGCAATAAGTGATCCTGAAGAAGCCTTAGGAAGAGTTTATCACTCCTCCAGTAATTTTTTAGCCCAGATGGTGTGGGAAGGATTAGTTGATCCTACTATTTTGTGGGTTTTGCCTGAGTCTGCACTGCGGAAGAGTGCTTGGCGAGAAAACTGCCTAGCTTTTACTGACTTTTATGATGTTGAAAGACCTTATCCTTTGCGTTTTTGTATTGTTGAGGAGGCTGCTGGTTTTACAATTGTTGGAGCTGATAAAGTAATGGAAGGGGATAAAGTAGTAACTTTGCCTGGAGGAGGGAAAGAAATTACTCTTTTATGTGCCTTTTTGTCAGATCTAGAAGAGTATGTTTTTCCTGATGGCCCGATTTATTGGAATTTAGAAGGGGATTGGCTTGGTTTCAAGGGGCGCCATATTTTTGAACCGCTTGAAGATATAAATAAACTTTTTGCCTTTTTGAATCCAGCTGATCATCCTCCCGCGCTTATAAATTTTAGCCTTTTTTATATGACGGTGCCTCCTGATGTAGAATGGTGTGGCTTTAATCGGTTTTTAGAATTGATAGATCCATATTTGCACAAGAAAGCACAAGAAGAATTGTCTCCTGATATGAGAGATCTATTAGTACAACAAGCTGCAGTTTCTTTTGCCCCTCCCCGCACCTAGCCCCCCTTCATCGGTGACTGACACCGGTGTCAGTCACCAGGCATCCCCTTGACACAACCCTTGGCGTATCGGTGCCTGGCACAGGGTTAAGGTTGCCCCTGACGCAACCGTTGCCCCATCGGTGACTGACACCGGTGTCAGTCACCAAGTCTGAGAGGGGCTTCAATTGGTGCCTGGTTTGGTATATAATTCTCATCATGCAGCGAAAAATTGTAAGGTTTCCTAATCCTCTACTGGCTAAGAAATCCAAGGCAGCTACGAGAGTCACTCCTGAAATTGTGCGGTTGATCGCCGATATGTTTGAGGTTATGTATGCTGCACCTGGGGTGGGGTTGGCTGCGCCGCAGGTGGGGGAGCTGATTCGAGTGATTGTGGCAGATCCAGGGGATAATCCAATTGCCTTGATTAATCCCAGGATTGTTAAAAAACAGGGAAAACAAACTTACACTGAAGGGTGTTTGTCTTTGCCTGGCATTGAAGCCCCGGTTGAGCGCGCTGCGCAGATTGTTATAAAAGGCCTAGATAAAGCCGGCAAAAGCATCACCATTTCTGCCAAGGGATTATTGGCCACTATTTTGCAACATGAGGTTGACCATTTGGATGGCCACGTTTTAATTGACCGCGTAAAAGATCCAAGTTTAATAAGGCACATGGCCTTTGAAGATGAAAAGAAAGAGGAATTGCTTTAATGAAAATTGTATTTATGGGCACCCCGGAACCAGCCGCACAAATTTTAGAAGACCTCCAAAAAACCCAGCATAAAATAATTTGTGTCGTAACTCAGCCGGACCGCAAAAAGGGGAGGGGGCAAAAAATTGTTTTTTCGGAGGTCAAGGAGGCAGCCCTAAAATATGGTTTGCCCCTTGAGCAGCCAGAGAAAGTAAAAAGCAATGCGGTTTTTGCTTCTTTTCTAAAATCGATTAAGCCGGACATTGTCATTGTTGTAGCTTATGGAAAAATTCTTCCCAAAGAAATTTTGGATATCCCAAAATATGGCTGTATTAATGTTCATGCTTCCCTTCTGCCAAAATATCGCGGGGCAGCTCCTATCCAGTGGGCCCTATTGAAAGGTGAAAAAGAAACAGGCATCACCATTATGAAGCTTGATCGACAACTGGATACCGGAGACATTATTTTTCAGGAAAAAGTAAAGATAGCCGAAGAAGATGATGCGCCAAGCCTCTCTAAAAAATTATTTGCGATCGGAAGCAAGCTTTTGCTTCTCGCCTTGGAGCAGATAGAAAATAAAAAAGTGAAATCTGTGCCCCAAGATGAAAGCCAAGCAACCTATGCCCCATCTCTTACCAAGGAAAGCGGAGAACTAGATTGGAGAAAAACAGCAGAAGAAATCCATAACCGTGTGCGAGCTATGGTTCCTTGGCCGGGAGCCAACACTTTTTATAATAAAAAAATATTAAAAATTTGGAAAACAAAAGTTGTACAAATCAATCTTGCAACAAAATTTAGTGAGCCGGGAACCATCATTGAAATCACAAAAAACCTTGGCTTTATCGTCGCAGCTGGCAGCGGAAATATTTTAATTCTTGAAGTGCAGCCAGAAGGAAAAAAAAGAATTTCGGCTTATAATTTTGTCCTTGGTTACGACGTGAAAATAGGTGACGTGCTGCCAAAATAGAGGACAAAAATCCCCTTGACAACCCCACATATGGCGTGCTAAATTACTACACACCCTAGATGTAGGATTTATTATGAAATGTCCATTTTGTGAAAATATTGAAGATAAGGTCTTAGAATCGCGCGAAATCGAGGAAGGAAAAGCTGTCCGCCGCCGGAGAGAATGCCAGTCCTGCCGGGGTCGTTTTACCTCTTATGAGCGAGTAGAAGAAAAGCCTATTATGGTTATAAAGCGCGATGGCAGACGTGAACAATTCACCCGCGAAAAAATTGAGGCTGGCATATCTAGGGCTTGTGAAAAAAGGCCAGTATCATCCCTCATGATTGATGGTTTACTTGATGAAATCGAAAAAGAAATCCATCGCGAAGCCGGCCGCGAAGTTGCTAGCTCAAAAATTGGTGAGCTGGTTATGGACCGCTTACAAAAGGTTGATAAGATCGCTTATGTGCGCTTTGCAACGGTTTACCGAAAATTTGAGGACCTCTCTGAGTTTGTAAAAGAGGTCAAAGAAATAAGTATAGGGGGGTAATCTTATGGAAAATCAAAAAACGATTGATAGAGAATTACAGAAAGGAAGTGACGCAACCGATCTAGCGCTTTTTGTAAGGACTTCGGGGGAGAATATTGTTGGCTGGGATCAGGAGAAAATCGTAGCCGCCCTTATCCGCGAAACAAATATTGACCGCGAGATGGCCGAAACCATTGGTCGCGAAGTTGAAATCCAAATCAAGCATTTGAATTTAAGAACAGTCACCTCTCCGCTGATCCGTGAATTAGTTGATGTTAAATTGCTTGAGCATGGCCTGGAAGAAGCTAGGCGGCGCCATACTCGTTTGGGTGTTCCGCTCTTTGACGTCAAAGAAATTATTTTTAACCGCAACAAAGAAAACGCCAATGTTCCCCACGGCCCCGAAGCCACCAACCTTACCCTTTCGGAAGGGATCAAAAAAGAATTTGCGCTTCTCCATGTCTTTACCCAGGATATAGCCGATGCCCATATGCGGGGAGACATTCATTTGCATGATTTGGGTTTTATTGATCGTCCCTATTGCAGCGGCCAATCGGTTGAATATGTCAAAAAGTTTGGCCTTGATCTTCCCAATGCCCTTTCCATGGCAAAACCAGCCAAACATGCCGAAGTGCTTCTGGCCCAGATGGTTAAGTTTTCAGCAGCGCTGCAGGGTGTTTTTGCTGGGGCGATTGGTTGGGATGCAGTAAACATCTTTTTTGCCCCCTTTCTGGTGGGCCTTTCAGACGAGGAAGTTTATCAGATTGCCCAGATGATGATTTATGAATACAGCCAGCAGGCCGTAGCTCGTGGTGGTCAGGCTATTTTTTCCGACATCAACATTTACTGGGAAATACCAAAACATTTTGAGAATGTGCGGGCGATGGGGCCAGGGGGTAAATACACTGGCAAAACTTATGCTGACTACATTGAGGAGTCCCAGCGTTTTGCCTGGGCTCTTTTTGCTGTGTATAGGCAAGGTGATGGCTCAGGTCGGCCCTTCTTTTTTCCCAAGCCTCTGGTTCATATGACCGAGAAATTTTTTAAAACCCCGAATCACGAAAAATTCCTGCGCCATATCTGTGAAGTGGCCACCGAGATGGGTAATACCTATTTCGTTTTTGACCGGGGTGATACGGCTAAGATTTCAGAATGCTGCCGCCTCTCTTTTAAATTGGAGCAATCAGATCTAGATGACGCACGAGAGCCTTGGCGTATGCGCTATTCGGCCCTGCAGAATGTTACGGTTAATCTGCCGCGCCTGGCTTATAAGGCAGCAGGATCTGACCAAAAATTATTTGAGCTTTTAGGGCAGGCGCTGGAATTAACTGCTCAGGCCCACATCCAGAAAAGGCAATTTATTGAAGAACTTTTATCCGAAGGTACCAACGGCCCACTTGCCATGTTAGCTATGAAGCGGGATGGGACCCCTTATCTTAGAATGTTTCGAGTAAGTTTTTTGGTAGGTATTTTGGGACTAAACGAGCTGGTACAGGCACACAAAGGTAAAGAACTACATGAGGGATCCGACGCCTTAAAATTTGGCTTAAAAGTAATTTCTTTTATGAAGCTAAAATGCGATGAGCTTTCTAAAAGCTATAAGATGCATTTTGTGCTAGAACAAACTCCTGCTGAATCGACCGCCTATCGTTTTGCCAAGTTGGATCTAGAGCATTATCCAGAATTTGCCAGAAAAGTTGTAAGAGGAAACCTGGATAGTGGTGAAATCTATTACACTAACTCAACTTATTTTGATGTTTCCAAAGTAATGAACCCAATTGAAAGGGTTAAGCAAGAAGGCCTGTTTCATCCTTTGATTGAGGCTGGCGCTCTAACCCATGTTTGGTTAGGCGAATCAAAACCAAGCCCGGAATCCATTGCCAATTTTGTTGTCAAGACTTTTTATAACACAGAAAACGCCCAGATTGCCTTTTCACCTGAATTTACCACCTGTAATGAGTGTGGGAAAACAACTCGGGGCCTAAAAGAGGCTTGCCCCCACTGCCAATCGGAAAACATTGAGGGGATTACGCGCATTACCGGATATTTCTCAAAGGTATCTGGCTGGAATAAGGGAAAAATTGCAGAATTGCGCGAGCGCCATCGCACAAATATTAATTAGGGAGGAGAAAATTATGTTAGAGATAAAAGTTTTTGGGAAACCAGGTTGTGAATTTTGTAAGACCACTATGAAAAAATTTGAGACTTTTCTTTCCCGTTGGAAAATTGATAAAGAAAATGTCAGCTTAACCTTTTTCGACATGGAGACCATGGATGGCATGGCTGAAGGTGCTTTCTACAGTGTTACCAAGATTCCCTCAACGGTAATTGAAAAAGAAGGGGACATGTTGGACCGCTGGCACGGAAAAGTTCCTCTTTCTGAAGAATTTAAAACTCACTTTGAACAACTGGTTAATACACCAGGATAACTTCTAAAAAATTATTTGCCCCAAAAGTGAAATCCCCCCTGAAAATTTCCGACAAATATACGGTGCGATGCATAACCTAAAACTAATATCCTTTAATATGCTAGATAGTTTGGAAAACTTAGGCCTTCCAGAGATCACTTCTTTGCGAGAAAGGGTTCAAAGGAACGATGCCGAAGAAAGAGATACTTTAATCAGGGATCTAAGGCTTTGTGGGGTGGCGGTGTCCCGACAGGTCCTTCAAAGATTGTTTAAGGGAGGAAATGTTGAAAGTATTCTTCAAGCTCTTCCAGGAGCAGAAGAACCATGGATGCCTGAGATGATAACTGTTCCTGGTGGTACCTTTAAGATGGGCAGCACAAAGAATGATGATGAGCAACCAATAAGGGACGTAACACTTTCAGGATATAGGATAGGAAAATATCCAGTAACCAATGCCGAATATGCTAAATTTATGGAAGAAGATGGATATACTAAGCGAGAGTATTGGAGCAGCGAAGGTTGGGCCTGGAAAGAAGCGCAGGAAGAAGAAATTACTAGTCCAAAATGGTGGAAGATAGGAGAGTATAATAGCGGACCAGCTTATCTCAATCACCCAGTAGTAGGAGTAAATTGGTACGAAGCACAAGCCTATTGTAGATGGTTAGCAGAAAGGAAAAAAACAGGAGTGCGCTTTGCAACCGAAGCAGAATGGGAATATGCAGCCGGGGGACCAGAGTCAAGGGAATATCCATGGGTAAATGGGGAAGGGGTAAGTGAATGGGATGAAAGTAGGTGTAATTTTAACAGGAGTGGAACAACAGAGATAGGAAGCTACCCAAATGGAGAAAGCTCGTGTGGAGCAGGAGATATGGCCGGGAACGTATGGGAATGGGTAGGAGATAGGTATAGTTCAGAAGGCTACGATCGAAATGATACAAACAATCCTACTGACCGCACCACTGGGACAAATAAAGTTCTGCGCGGTGGTTCTTGGTACGTCAATGGTCCGGATTTCTTTCGTAGTGCATACCGTTACTACGGTCATCCGGGGAGCTGCAGCGGCCACATTGGTTTCCGCGTTGCCGAGGGCAAAGAATAAAGGGCCTGGGATTCCGAGTTTGGCGGCGCTCCCACACGGTTGAGGGTGCTTTGGTAAACTAGCTAATACACCAGGATAGCATTACTGACTCTTCGCTGATAGCCACGGTTTGGAGCATTAACTACCTTATCTTTAATAACCATCGTGCTTGAGCTTCCGCCATCAAGATTCATGGCGGAAATAGCTCCCAGGGAAAGAAAAATATTGGAAAGCTCTTCCAGCGTTGCACCGGAACTTGCCAGCCCACCTTTTTTGGCTTTTTTCGGGCCGTCTATAGTAACCAGAAGTATATCTCCTTGTTTTGTAATGCCAATGGCCGTGCGTGCAGCGCGTCCGCGTGCAATATCTTTTTTGAATTTCTCTTCATGTTTCGAAACATAAATACGTCCCCCCTTTAACAAGCGCGGTCCTCCTGAAACCAGCTGGACAATGCTTTTAGGCGAGGCAGCATAGGGGATAACCTTAATGGTGGTTTTAATTTTGTTACCTTTTTTTATGTTGGGAGCTAAGAAAAGAACGGCTGGTCCCGAGAGAGAAAGCACATAACCATCACTTGGGATTTCTGAGTCTGACACATTAATTTGGCTAACTTCCCCTTTTTTTATAACTAATTCTATCCCCATCTTATTGGTTTCAGTGCTCTCTCCCCAGACTGGCGTATACATTATTATATCGTTTGCGGTTCGGTTTTGGTTAATGCCGGTTATGTCATAGCGAGTTTTATCTTCTAGCTCAAAATAGCTTACAATCGAAATATTATCAATATAGGGCTGCTTTTTTTCATCCAAGAAAAAGGCTGTGCGGTTATGAATGGGGGAAGAAACCAATTCGTAATCAATCATCAGGGCGCCTAATGGCGTTGCATTGCTGGCAAAATAGGTTCCATTAACTGCCGCCAAAGCATTATGCTCTTTAGCAATATAGGACACTTTATCTAAAAAGAAGTGTTGAGGGGATTTGTTTTTCTTCCAAGGGTTTATGCGATCTATGAAGGGGAGAAACAAGCCGGGTTTGTGTTTTTTTGCCAGGGCTGGTTTGATTTTTCGCTTATTTAAATCTATTTTCAAAACATTGGCGGAAATTGCGGCTGATCCGATACCTTTTTTTACTTTTAGGTATTCCACTCCCTCGGCCACGGTTCCTCCGGACACAATATTTAGATATTCTCGACCAAAGTCAACCACCAGCCGGGGTGGCCCATCCAATTTAAAAATGCTGTGCTTAACTGGTTCTAGAAAGGGGATAGTGGCGATAAGGTCGTTTCCTTGTTTTTGGGTTTCAATATAGGGGAGGACAATATCATTGATTTCAGTATAGCTGGCAATGTCAGGTCCAGCTTCAGCACTTATAAATTTAATGGCGATTTTGTTGTCTGCTTCTTGAGTTTGGTAGGCAAAAGCTTCTTTGAAGTCAAAGACAATGCGGATCTTATCTGGATAGTTAGCAAATCGGATACGCTCTAGGGTAGAGGGAGAAGCATGCACTTGTGTGCCAGACAAAATGACAAATGACAAATTAAAAATGACAAATGAAGGAATAATTATTTTATATAATAATCGCCGAAGGTCTCGACCCCGAGCAATCTTCATTGCTCGACCCGAGGGGCATACATTCATTTGACATTTGACATTTGTCATTTAATATTTAGACCAGGAGCTTGTCTTCTTCGGCAAAGTGATTATATTCAAGTTTCTTTTTGTCCCATTTTGGAATACTAAGCCCAATGCCGATCAGCACCGTAGCCAAAAGCCATAAACCCCCTAGTAGAATAAGGGCAAGGAGATTGTACCCTCCATAGGGATGCCTAATTTCTCCGATAAGATTGGTAATAAAAATAATAAATAAGATTCCTGGAGTTACAATACATATGGCAAAGTCCCAAAGCCGATTTATGTTCCAGTCTGAAACTGCGTTAATATGAGTGCGCAAAACGCGGGCCTTTAAGACCCAGCCCACAATTATACATTCCAAAATTCCAGCTAATACTAAGCCGTATTGATTAATATAATGGTCAACAATATCTAGCCAGTATAAACCAGCACCTGACGCAAAGATTAAGCTACCCAAAAATCCTAGCACACAGAGAAGGGTTACGAGCATTTTGCGATTTAGGTTAAATTTGTCGGTTATCGCCCGGCTAAAAGCCTCAATTAAGGAGATGCCAGAAGAAATACCCGCAATGGCTAAGGCGGAAAAGAAAATTACGCCAAACGCTTCTCTAAAAAAAGGAAGCAGAGAAATTGCTTGGGGATAAGCCACAAAAGCCAGGGTTGGTCCAGCCTTGACCACTTTGTCAATCGCTTGCCCGCTTTTGAGTGACATGTAACCCAGGACGCTAAACACGGCAAACCCGGATATAAAAGAATAGAAACAATTTATAAGAGAGATAAGGACGGCGCTCTTTACAATATCGGTTCTCTTGGGAAGATAGCTGGCATAGGCAATCATAACCCCAAAGGAAAGGGTTAAGG
>JABMSE010000136.1 GCA_013204645.1 Candidatus Saganbacteria bacterium
ACATAACACACTCTTATCAATACATCATCAGCTGCTAAAGAGGGCATTTCCTGTTCCTCTAATTGATGTCGGCCAGGGTCAGAAACAACTACCCTTAAGTTCTTCTGCGGAAAAGCCAAGCCCGGTTTAGGTCCCTTATCACATTTTTCAACCTGACAATTACCATCATGTAAAGCCTTAAGCGTAAAAAATCTATAAATAAAAGGCGAAAACACTTTACGCATAGCTTTCTTTCTGCTTAGCCCGTAGTAAACATCCATGATCACCATTAAAAAACAAACTAAAACTGCCTTAGCATAATTATAATCATGATCCGGGAAAATCATTTTATAAGCAATCGCTTCTCGTCTAAAACGCCGATATACCTGACGATAGGTTTCCGCGTGGATATGGTGAATTACCGCGTCTGCCTTGTAATAAACATAAAAACCCTTATTTTGGACTTTATGCGCCCAATCAATATCCTCGAGGGCCGGCAATTTTTCATCAAAAGGGACAGATTCCCACAAAGATCTCCTTATGGCAGCATTAGCATTATTGCCAAAAGACTCCTCAACCAAAATCTTGGATTTAGTTCCAAAATTATTTTTAAAATCTCTTTCCTCGGAAACTTTTGTTATTTCGTCACCTATTTGACGCCCATAAACCATAGCAATCCTGGGGTCCTCAAAGGGCTTGATCAAGTTGGCAAGCCAATGATTATCCGTAGGATAAGAGTGCGCGCTTATAAAAACCAGATAGTCTCCTTTTGCCGCTTCACAACCAACATTCAATGAACGGCCAAAGGAAAAATCATCGGGATCAATTCTTAATACTTTAACCGGATAGTTGCTAGCGATCTCAAGTGTATTATCGTCTGAGCCAGAATCAACGATGATGATTTCATAATCTTTATAGCTTTGCTTTAAGATTAAATCTAGGAGCTTATGCAAATATGCTCCTTCATTGCGGGTCCTTATTATTATTGAGGTTTCGATATTATTTTTGATATTCATTGTGTAAGCTGGACAAACGCGGTACAAGGCATACTATCAACTTGATTTGCGTAAAGAGGGATAGCAAACAACTTCTTGATAGAAAAATCAATGGATAGAAGATCAAGATCTTCAATAAGCAACAAAGGAGAAGACCTAAATTTGCCTTTTTTGAGTAAGATACGGTGGCTTTCCCCTCCTTTTTCAAGGTAAGCAAATGAAGCAATTGAAACCGTATCAATACCTACGGCCCGTAGGGCCGGAAAATTTTTACGGATGAATCGGGCAGCATCCGGTCTTATCCAGGGATTATTTTTTACGTATGCAGGCTTACCACGCATCCGCTGAAAGCCGGTTCGGATTAATAAAATATCTGCTTTCTTTATCTGTACCCTAAATTTCTTAAGATCCTCTGCCGTAATTGCCTCACCCTCTTTTTTGGCAACATCAACCAAACAAGGGGCATTAAAAACAAATTCCCCTATGTGATAGTCAGCTATCTTTTTCCCCTTGGCATCAAAATGATTGGGGGTATCAATATGGGTTCCATTATGATTAAAAATAACCAATTTATAAGAATTCCAAGTCATCCCCTTACTAAAAGAATCAATGTTTCGGATTACATTGCGTCGATTGCCAAAAAATATCGGCATAGCAGGATCAAGATCGTAAGATATTTTCTGATATTTTACTCGCTCTTTTGTCATTTACTTCTTGCCTTTAATTCACGCACCAGATTATTTAAAGTGTTTTTATGGACCAGATCCCATGCCCGGGGGCTACTATTGGCATTATGAGGAGCCAAGAGACAATTATCCATTTTCCGCAAAGGGCTGTCTTTTACAAGGGGCTCATCTTCAAAAACATCAAGGGCTGCTCCAGCTATTTTCCCTTCCTGCAAAGCTTTAATTAAAGCCTTTTCGTTAACAATCGGGCCCCGAGCAGTATTGATCAAAAACGCCTCCGGTTTCATCAAGGAAAACTCAAGCGGTCCAATCAAATGAAGGCTTGTCAAATTGAGATCGCAATTTAAACTCACAAAATCAGCATTTTTCAGCAAATCATCTTTGGCAACCATTTCTATTCCTGTCTCTTGAGCAAATACAGGGTCAACTTTGGCAATGTCAGTACCCAGAACCTTCATGCCAAATGAAACAGCGCGGCGAACCACCGCTTTCCCAATATTGCCAACTCCAATAATCCCCAAAGAACGCTCCGCGAGGGCCACTCCACCCCTTTTCTGCCATTTACCGGACTGCATATCTCTGGTCACCCAAGGAATCTGCCTGGCAAAACTTAAAATATAGCCGAGCACTGAATCTGCTACAGGATCAGAAAAGGCATTTTGGGTGTTGCAAACCGCAATATTTAACTTAGCTGCTTCCTCCTGATCAATTGAGTCAATCCCCGTCCCCCACTTAGCAACCACCTTCAATTTTTTAGCTTTTTTCAGTACTTTTTTAGTGAAACGGTCATCCCCACAAATAACCCCGTCAATGTCGGCAATTAGCTCAAGGAGCTCCTCTTCTTCTAACCTTTCCCTAACTTTCGGAACGACAATTTCGATGCTATTTTCGACAAAAAACGGCCGAAACCTTTCTACAACCGGCTGCATATAGGGGGCCGAAACAAGAACCTTCCAGCGCATAAAATCCTCCACTTTTTCCTAATTATAACACGATAACTAAATCCTTTAAACGGCACCCAAGTCAGATAACAAAGAAGCAAATCTCTTAGCTGGTGCCTCTGAGATATCACCAAACATAGTTTCAATTAACTTTCCCCAATTGCTCCTAATTCTTTCAATCTCATCTTTCTGGCTAAGTTTTCTCAAGGCCGCGGCCATTGATTTGGAATCTTTAACCAAAAAGACAGCCCCGGGATATTCAAGCAACGGATTATGACTAAACTGGGGAGAACAACTATACACCATAGCAGGGACTCCCAATAGCATCGCCTCTAGGGCAGTTGTCCCTCCCGTCAATAAAATCAGATCAGAAAGAGAAACATAATCATAAAAATCGGGAAGCTCTTTAAAAAACTCATAAGAAAGCTTTGTATTTTTGGTTTGGCTTTCATCAAGCAATTTTTCCACCTTTTTTCTAAAATCTGGCACAACAGAAACATTGGGGTGATATTTAATAAGCAAATGAAAGGGTTCATCAAACAAGCTAATGGCCTTCAATAAATCACCCAACATGCTAAGGGTTTCCGGCAACAAGGGGGAAGCTGCCACGAAAATTATTTTTTTATCAATTGGTTGATTGCGTTTTTGGCGCAGTTCTAGCTTTGGTTTTTTTTCATCTAAATATTCAAAAAGCGGACTGTAGCGGAGGGCTCCACATAAAGCTAAACGATTTTTGGGAAAACCAGCGTCCTGCATATAGTCTAATCCTATTTCCCCGCTTACAAAAATATAGTCTGGTAGCGGCATGCTCATAGGATTTGCCCTATCTCGCCAATATTTTGCCAATTCACCCCTAACAAAAACGTAGTTCAAGAAATTCTTCCCCAATGCAGAATGCTGAAAACCAATGCTTTGAGTTTTGCCCCAGGTATTATACAAGATAGCTCTTTCGAACGGCTGAAACTCTAACCTAAAAACCAATGCCTTCAACTCTTTAATTGGCAACCGGCCAAATGCCCGGTCCATTAAACGTGACTGAAAAAATATGGCGGAAGTAGCCGATTTATAGAATTCTTCTCGCACAAAATTAGAAATATCTATTCCTTTTAAATGAGCAACTGGCAAACCAAAGAGGTTTTTTAAAGCTGTAAAACATCTTCTAAAAATCTTTAGATCAAAAAGAAGCAGCCAATCCGAAGGCCTTAATACCTGCTCAAGAATCACAATCTTTCGGTGCCCCCTAATAAAGTCAAACAACTTCGCCCTTTTTTCAAACAACTTCATGGACAGATTTAAACAAATTAGATGGGAAACTTTCTCCTGTTTGGCTAATTCGTCTGGAAGAGTGCGAAAAAAGACATCATTGGCTTTAGGTGAAAAAGCCTTTTCCCAGAAAAGAGGATAAGTGCTAAAGAAACCTGTCGTCCCAACTAAATCCTTGGCTTCGGTCTTAATTCTTATCCAGCGCAATAAGATCAACTTAAGAAACAAATTAGCAAAATGTTTAATGGCTCGAAGGTAATAAGCTATGGGAAAAACAAACACTTTAGAGATAAGGGGTAGGCTTATGCCCCTTTTCCCTTTCACTACACATTTAACACCTCTTTTTTCTGCAAATTCTACTATTATCTGCTGCAAAAGATCATCTTTGACAAAAAGCAATATCTCATCGTAAGTTTGCTGCTCACAAACGTAAAAAAGACGTAAAAAGGCATAGAGTCGGTGGATTAATTTGTCCACCCAAATATTTTTTTCAGCGATGGGCAAATACCACCAAAGATTGCGCCCCTTAAAGCTAAGTAACTGAGAAAGGGACTTATTGTCAAAAAGCAGCCGATCTTTTAGCTCTCTTATCAGCTCAAGGTAGTAGTCCCGGGCTTCCCTCTCTGCCATGCGAGAAATCTCTTTTGTATCGATAATTTCAATTTCTGTGTGGGGAGGAGAAATTCCAAAGGTTAAAAGTTCATATCTTAAAGCAGGTTTTCCTTTGGTCGGTAATTTCTCTTCCCATTTCTCGTCTAAATTATCTAAAACTATTAAAACTGGATTATTCATTGTTTTTATTTCTGCTTCTGGTAATTGTTTTGGAACCATTTGTCAGACCGCAATATCTCTACAACTTTAGCGATATCTTGGGGCGTATCCACGGGTTGGGTAAGATAAGGAGACAGAGCAGAAGCAATTGGGAGGTCATTCTCTATGAGGCGCAGCATATCAACCCCTTCGATCAATTCAAGCGGGGTTTGTTTCATTTTTGAAAAAGTCTGTAAAAATGGTGCTCGGAAAGCCATAACACAGGTTTGGCGATAAAAAACCGATCGCTTTTTTATATCAAATACAGATGCTGGAACAGACTGCCTGGTGAGATAAATAAGCCGATTATTCTGCGATATAACTGCCTTAATGCGATGATGATTTGTAAGGTCAGCTGGATCAGAAACCACCTCAACTGGGTTTGCACATAGAAAAACACTATCAGAATTAATTAATAATTGAACGGTAAATTCAA
The DNA here is from genome assembly GCA_013204645.1 of Candidatus Saganbacteria bacterium. Taxonomy (GTDB): domain Bacteria; phylum Margulisbacteria; class WOR-1; order O2-12-FULL-45-9; family O2-12-FULL-45-9; genus JABMSE01. Next base: position 5,111 of record JABMSE010000136.1, read on the forward strand.
TCACCGGAGGCGGTATTGCTGGTTCATCTCCTTGAACATTAACAACTATATCATCATCATTTATATAGCCCATAAGCCGGGCAGCCTCGGCCACCCGATCCATAGCCGTTGGGGTTTTTGGATCGGTCATAACAAATTTTGCCCCAAAACTCTTGCAGGCACTGGCAACTTTATCTTCACATACCGCCATGACAACCTCATCAACATTTCTGGCCAGCAAACTACGTTTATAAACATGCTCGATCATGGGTATTCCCTCAATCATGGTCAGAGGTTTATCCGGGAAACGCCAGGAACCGAGCCTGGCTGGTATTACAATAAGAGTGCGCACTTATAGTGTCTCCTTAAGTTTAGGTTTAACACAATAGCAACCATAACCCAAGGTCCAAGCTTTTTTACGGTCCAATCCGTCCAAATAAAAGAGAAAAAAGGATATTATTGCCAATAAAATGCGCAGCAACAAATCAAGAGGAAAGACTAACCATTTAAAAGATGAAGGCACCCGCGACATAAAAGCCTCATGACATTTTTGCAGCACTTTTCCCTGGACCCAAAAAATGCCTCCCAAGGGTTTAATGGAAACAATTTCAAAACCGGCTTGTTCAAACAAAAATCTTAATCCGAATTCCAAAAAGTTGAAATAGTTGTGGGGTGGCATATGAAGCCCCGAACACTGTGGAGTAGTAAGGAACAATTTGCCACCTGGCCTTAATACTCTAAACATTTCGGAAACAACCTTTTGTGGCCTTTTTACATGCTCTAAAACCTGATTGCAAATAATAGCATCGTAGGTATTATCTGGTTTAGGAATATTCTCGAGGTCACAATGGAAGGTCTGAGGAATATCTGTAGCTTGATTGCTCTCTTCTAGCACAACCTGATAATCACATGACTCATAATTAGCCTGGGAAAATAATTTTCGGTAGGGCTGATTTCCTGCCCCAGCATCCAATAAAATATCTCCCGGTTGGATTTGCGGTGCAATTCTCCGCATAAAATCATCGACCCCATATCGAGGAAAACCTCTCCGGGGATAATTGATAGCAGAAACCAATTTCAAGATTAGCTCACGCATATTTCATCTCTTTTCTTGGACACGCTAATATTTTGATCTCCCCATTTTTCAGCGTATTTTGCATTGGCCCCTCGCAAAACACTTTGCCGAGGAAAACCAGCATCAAAACCCTCTAAAAGCCAGCGCATGTAGGTACCCATTCGTTCTCCGGCCCTCCCATCTCTGAAAGGATCCAGTTCATCTAAAAAAGGCGTCCAATCCCCTAGCCTAGCATTACTAATTTTATCTTCTTTGTACTTCTTTAACGCTCCCATCATCCGATCAAGATTATCAAATATTATTCGCTCATATCCCCATTGATAATACTCATGTGCCCGCAGAGGGGTTAAGTCACAATGAATACCACGACAACCAGCAATAACCGACTCAACAACCGCCGAGGAAATTCCAATACCAATCACCATATCACTTGCCGCCGATGCATCCATCACTAAACGGCCAAAATATCTTTCAAGACGAATACTTCTTCCGGTGGCTTCTGCCCTATTAAGCAGAGATAAAACCCGGGGCAAATTCGAAAGAACCGATGGTTTTTTTGATTTGATTATAATCCCAATATCTGGATCCTCTAATAACCAAGTCAAAAAGGCTAAATAAAACCTTTCCATCATCCCGCTTGATATATGACAAAAAGGCCCATGAACATTATCAAAGAGAGCTACAATAAACCTGGCTCCCTTTAGATTTAGTTCTTTCTTTAGATCTTGCCCTTCCTTAAATTTATCTTTAAAAAGAAAATCATTGGGATGGCCTACATGGATGTTAGAACACAGCGCCTTCATCCCCGAATCCAGATACTTTGGCGACCGCAGATTCCAGGTAAAAAGAATATCTTTAATGTGATGTCCCAACAATGAGGGCGGCGACAAAAAGAACTCGGAGCGCTGCCTGCCAATGCTCAATGACCCCATCAAATCCAGGGCAAGGGCCTGAGCTATATATTGAGAGCTGCTCTCTCCCACCAGATAAGAAAGCCTAATATTAAATAGGTTATAAAAAGCAAACCAATAATCCACTTCTTTTGAGAGTTGCCTGGCCTGTTTATAGATCCATTTATCGGTCGGTGTTTGCGGCTTAATTTTTAATGAATTCTGGAGCTTTTTGTGACTTGCAGGAGGCAACCAAACAGCTATATTTTTTAAGGCAATAACGCGCGGCTTAAGGCATATCCACTTAAACCCCATTGCTTCAACAGATTTAACCGCATCTTCGGTCAAGGGTTTCCCAGTTACATAATCGACATGGTCAAAATAAACCAGTACCCGTTTTGGATCAATGCCGCTCTTTGGAAACCAAGCAATATCGGCGCGACGGTCAAGATTCACTCCTTCAACGTATTGCAAAGCAATATAGGGGCCCCCACGTTTAATGTCCTCAAAATTACTTTTAGAAAAATTACACTTAAGCCAAAGATTAAGAAGCCATCGCCCTAGCTTTCGAAACATCATTTTGGGAGAAAAACTAACGCGCTCTTTCTTTAGATAGCGAAGAGCTACATCAGCCGGCCAAACTTGATTCAATAACCAATAAATGCCAGGATCAGAGACGACAACCATTGCCTGCTTCACCGTCAACGGTTTATTATTTCTCTTGTACCAGCGAATAACACACAAATCACGTACCAGGGAATATATTTCCGCTTTGATAATCTTTTGGAAATACAAAAGGGTTTTGGGACTTTTTAGCTCATCTGCAATTTGGCAATAAATAGGATTTTTTTGAACAATTTGAGAAAGCTTAATGGCCAAATCAGAAGACAACTCTTCGAGTTCATATCTTAGCGAATCCCCGGATTTACTCTTCATTTCCCCTAAATTACAATCAAGTGACATCTCAAGCTGCTCCTTTAGATAACAAAAGATCACAAAGCAACAAATCAAGCCTAGAATCAATATCAACAGAACGTTCTTTTGGCATAACATAAGCCAACGTTTCTTTGGTCAAAAAAGATTTTTTTTCAAGCAACCAAGTAACCTTGGCACAAGAAACCGCCCCATTTAACACATACACTTTAGGAAGATCCTGACGACGAATAGATTGGCTGCTTCCTTCAAACAACAGTTTCATTCGCTTTCCCTCATCTAAAGAATACATCCAATAAGGGCTTTTGCTAGAGGCTGTAAGTGAAACACAAGCACTGGCACATTGGCTCAAACAGGCTTCAATTCCACCATCAATATCTGTCACTTTGCGCAAAGGGGAAGTAGGCTGAAGTACAACCACATAATCATAACCCGGCAAACTAGCAAGCACATGCAAAACAACTTCAATGCCAGGTGTTTCATCCTGTGCTAATTCGGCTGGACGAACAAAAGGAACCTCACATCCAAATTGTTTGGCAACCTTAATTATTTTGGAGTTCTCGGATGATAAAATGAGCCTATCAATATACTTTGATTTTTTTGCCTCCTCTACTGTCCAAGCAATTAAAGGTTTGCCAGCTAGCATGCTAATGTTTTTATCCGGCAAGCCTTTAGATCCTCCCCGGGCCGGAATTACAGCTAAGATCTTTTTATTATCAAACATAAACTAAATTTTCCTCCTAGAAAAAAAACTTAAACAAGATCAACAACAAAGACGCAAGGGACAACAAAATAGCTATGAGCGCTAGAAAAATAGCTAGCTTGTTACCAGATTGCTCTTTTTGACTAAAAGAAGGCGTTTGCCCATTAGCAATGGCCACGGCTACAACATATTCTCCAGCATAAGCAAGCGACAAACTGAAGCCAGCACAATAAGGCTTTCCTAAATCATCATGCTTAATATTAATTTGCTTGAAAACGATACCTTTATAGGAATTATCAGCTTTAACAATTGCTTCTTTCGCACAAAACAGACCAGCAAAACTAACCAGAGGTTTCTTTTGCAAAAGACAATGGGAAATCTCTTCCTGGCTAAAATTTTGCTGATAAAAAACGTCTTCCCTGAAGTCCGCTGGGGTAGAAAAATTATCAATTCTTTCCAGATCAATACCTACCCCAGGCGCGCTAGGCTGAAGAGGAAGAGAAGGCTGGAACTGGTAATTATCAAGCTTAGGCAGAGAATTCTCACCTAACGTTGTTGTTCTTAGGAGATCGCCAAAAGTATTAACATTGCTATAGTCTAAAATCTTAAGGCCCAGTTCCTTTTCTAAAACTGCATACAAGCGATGAACAAAAATTGAATTTCCCAAAGCTTTCCGGTCAATCATTGTTGCTTCAACAACCTTTTCAGGTGGAATCTTAAGGAAAATGCCTACGATTTTTCTTATTTCCAATGTTTTTTCATCCATTGTTTAGCGCCACCCTTCCAGACATGATCGGCAGATAAATTCCTCCCTACCATCGTGGGTTATAACTTTTATTAAACCAGGGCCCTTTAAAGATTGGTCCTCTTTTAAGCTTTTTAAGCAAAGATAACATTTTGCTTGTTTTTTCTCCGATTTGATCTCGCTAAATTTATCATCAGCATCTTCTGGCAGATTTTTCAGGGTATAACTTTTAATGCGCTCTTTTAACTCACGGATAAAAGAACTGGCCTTTTTGCCTGCGGTTACCCGATGGTCAAACGCCAAAGTCAAAAGCACCCTTTGTAATCTGGGATCAACTGCTGCAACCCCCAAAATGGCCGATTGATTTTGATTAATTAAAGGAACAAAAGAGGTAATGTCTTCAGCCGACAGATCAGTAATCGTAAAGGTAGAACCAGTTAGGTCATCTACACTGAGCTTTTTATCGATATATTTTTCGCCAGCTTCCAAGAGCTGCGCCTCAATCTCGCCAATACTTTTATCAGCCGTATCCTTTATTTTTACAACTTTCAAGCCATCCCCTAAATCCAGAGCAATGCCAACATTGACTCTTTTATAGTAAGCAATTGCCTCCCCAGCAAAATATGCATTGAATTCGGGATATTTTAAAAGTAGCCGGGAAACCTCAAAAATAATTAACGGCAGAAGAGAGTTTTTAAGGGTGAGTGTTTGATTAATAGACTTAAACAGGTGTTCAACATCAAGATAGATGCTGACAGCACTATTCATGTTGGCCGACTGAACTTGGGAAAGATAATCAATTTCCAATTTTTTACTATGGCTGATTTTTTTTGTCTCAACCAAATTCGAATCGACCGAAGAAGAGTTCGCTTTTTTCTCCACCCCTTTTTCCCCACCGAGAATCCCTAATACATCATCTCGGCTAACAAAGCCCTTATTGGCAAAGCGCGCCTTATCAATTCCTTTTGCTTTAATTAATTCCAAAGCTGCCTTAGAAAAAATCGTTGCACCCACCTCTGTCTTTGGCAGAGATCCAGAAGAAACCTCAGGTTCGCAAACTTGGTCATAAATTTTTAATAAAAGTCCATTAACGGCAACCTCGTCCTCAGGTCGGCAAAAGTATTTAATATAGCCATCGGTTTCGGCCTCAACAGAAAAAACAGTTTTAGAATATTCCAACGCTAAAAGAAGGTCGCCCTTTTTAACCTGATCTCCGCTAGCAAAATTCAAGCTAATGATTTGAGCCGACCGATCATTAGCGTTGACTTGGGGAACATAAACTTCTTGCAAAAGCTTCATGCTAGCCTCTCCTTTATAGTTTTAATAATAGTACCAACGTCTGGCAAAACACACTTCTCCAGGGAAGGAGATGACGGAATGGGTAGTGGTAACGAGGCAACCCTGCCCAGCTTAATTGCTTGGCTACTTTCTTCTACAACTGAAGTAATAATTTCACTCCCTACCCCAGCAAAGGCTGACCCCTCTTCTACTACGAATAGTTTTTTTGTTTTCTCTGCTGCTTGCCTAACAATATTTAATTCAAGTGGATTAAGTGGGGAAAGTTGAGTTAAAACATAAACTTCGGTTATCAACTCTAACTCCTCAAAAATGACTGGCAGAGAGCTTAAAACCAGATCAACCATCCCTCCATAAGTAACCAAAGTAATAGTCGGCTTTGCAAACACTGGGGATATTTTTGCCAAGGGATAGCTGCCTTTGGTTCTCTCATATTTATAATGAGGCAGGCGTTTATCGGCGATTCTTTTGGCATAATCAGCCTTGTTTTCAATTACAATTACAGGATGTTCACTACTTTCTAAAATGTTTTCATAAATAACGCTGGGGTCTATTAAACTATTCAATGCTAGAGTAGTAATATTATCAATCCCGATCAAAAATTTATCTAAAGTTTGGGAATGAGTTGGCCCATATCCACGATACCCGCCCATGGGAGTTCTAATAACAACTGGGCAGCTAACTTGAGCGTTATACATATGGTGGAATTTTGAGGCGTGGTTAATAATCTGATCCATACAAAGGGTAACAAAATCCCCGAACATAATTTCTAGAAAGGGCCTAAAACCCGCTAAGGCCAAACCATTAGCAATCCCAGTAATGGCTGGTTCGCTAATAGGAGTTGCAAAAACCCTTTCCGGATACTTTACGGAAAGTCCCTTTGCTATTTTAAAAGCCCCACCATATGGCGAGAGCACATCTTCCCCCATAAAAATGACTTTGTCATCTGCGGCCATGGACTTCATAAAAAAATCATTGATCAATTCTCCCTGCCTCTTTTTAATGGATTCAATGGGAATCCATAAAATAGGTGCTTCTTCTTTTCTAGCCGGATAATAATCTTTTATTGATATCTCGTCGGCGCTCAAATGCCGTTTTATGGCAACATCGATTGAGCTATCTACTTCGATGAGCAATTGCTCATAGGCTTCTTGATTCTCCCGGGCAAAATTATATAAGGGATCCCGATTTCTGAACGTCTCAATTTCTGCTGGATCGCGGTGGTCATCTCCCTTTGAATGCGGATACAACCTGTACGTCTCAACTAGATGAAAGACGGGTTTTTTCTCTTTTCGAACCATATCTATGGACTCTTTGGCCTTTTTTACAAGGTCCTGGGGAGAAAAAGTTTCGCTTCTTAGGGTTCTTATTCCAAAAGCTTCTGCCCGTTTAATAATATCGCCGGCAAGATTGGTCTCGCTCTTGGTTGATTGGGCGTAATAATTGTTCTCGCAAATTATCAATAAGGGGATATCCCATTTGGAAATAATATTCATCGTCTCGTAGACTACTCCCTGCCCTAGAGTTCCATCCCCAATAAATACAACACCGATTGAGTTGCTATTACATAATTTTTTGGCAAGAGCCATCCCCGCCGCCACCGGAACTATCCCTCCTTGTATGCCATTGGAATAAAAATTATTGCCACATAAATGCTGGGAACCACCAATTCCTGAGCAGACACCGGTTTTTTTGCCCAGGATCTCAGCAATCAGCCCTTCATGGTCTTTTAAGAATGAAATGTAATGACCATGACACCTGTGATTGGAAAAGACAAAATCACCCTTTTGCAATTGACCAGCAAAAGCAATGGCAGAAAATTCCTGGCCAACACAGGAATGAATGGTCCCACTCAATCTGCCCTCTGAGAACAACTGCAAAAGCTTCTCCTCCACCCGGCGGATCAAAAGGGCTTCCCTAAATAATTCCAAAGCTTGTGTCATTTGGCTCCTATCTCCTCAAATCTAAGTGTGGTCTTGTTTTCTTTTGAAAATAAATTCTCCAAGATAGTTTTGATCTCTTGTTTTGATAGCAAACGGGCACGGGAGGAATCATACTCTACCGGAGTTTTTCCCCCTTTATCCTTGTCTAACATTTGTGAGGAGACGACAAAAAGGCCATCCATCTCTTTTGCGTTTGACTCTTCCATGTGAGTCATTAATTCTTCATGATATTTTTCGCCAGCTCGAACCCCCACATTCTCAATTTTAATGTCAGAAGCTTTATAACCCAGGGCAGGAGCAAACATTTCTACCATTGCTTCCGCTAAAAGACCTATTTTCACTGCCGGCATTTTTAAAATGAATATTTCGCCACCGTCAGCCAGAAAAGTGGCTTTTAAGATCAATCCCACCGCTTGAGGAATCGTCATAACAAAACGGGTCATATCCGGATCGGTAACTGTTACCGGGCCACCATTCTTAATCTGCTTCAAAAATATGGGCACGACGGAACCGCGAGAAGCCAGAACATTTCCAAATCGTACGCTCGACAAAATAGTTCTCTTTTTCCCGCGATAATTATTGGCAGAAATAGTAATACGCTCGGCCAGTAATTTAGTTGCTCCTAGCACATTGATTGGATTGGCCGCTTTATCAGTGCTGATATTTATAACCTTCTCTACATTTTCCTCAAGGGCAATTTTAATCACATTCTCGGTTCCCATCACATTGGTTTTAACTGCTTCAAAAGGATCAAATTCACAGGCCGAAACATGCTTGAGTGCTGCAGCATGAAAGACAACATCAATGCCTTGCATTGCCCATTTTAGACGCTCTCGCTCCCTTATATCTCCAAACAAAAAACGAACTCGGCCCTTAGCCCCTACCTCCTGAGAAAGATTAAATTGGGCATCCTCGTCGTTGCTGTAAACTCGAATAGTTTCGGGATCATAACTTAATAGCTGCCTGACAATTTCACTGCCAATTGACCCCGTGCCCCCGGTAACCAGTATTTTTTTTCCTTTAAAATGCTCCCTCATTTTTTTACCTCCCTAATAATACTTTTAAGCTCGTCAGCCACACAATCAATCTGCTTCTCGTTCAAATTATTATAAAACGGCAAGGCAATTGTTCTCCCTGACACCTCCTCTGTCACCGGGAAACTACCTTTTTTATAGCCGAATTTTTCCACGTAAAAAGGCTGTAGATGGATGGGAGGAAAATACCTGTTACATCCAATTCCCTCTCTTCTCAGCCTTCTGATAATCTCATCCCGGTCTGTTTTTGAAAAATCATTATTTAAGCGCACTACATAAACAAACCAGCTTCTATTAATATTATTTGATCCCTGCGGCGGAAGAACAATGCCGTCTATTTCTGCTAATCTTAAAGCATAAGCTCTTGCAAAACTTTCTCTCTTTGCCAAAAACTCGTCTATTCTGCCCAACTGAGCCATCCCCAGGGCACAGTTTATATCGCTTAGACGATAGTTATAGCCCAGGCGTGCATGCGCCAGCCATTCCATTCCGTCATCCCGGCCCTGGTTCCTTAAACTCGCTGCCAGGTTGGCTATTTCTTCATTATTTGTAACGATCATTCCGCCTTCCCCGGTTGTCATCTGCTTATTTGGATAAAAGGCAAATACAGAACAATCCCCAAAAGTACCAACTTTCATACCATCCACCTCTGCACCGATCGCTTCACAAGCATCTTCTATGACAAATAAATTATGTTTATCGGCTATCTGCTTAATCTTCTCCATAGCACAAGGATAACCAAAAACATGCACCGGCAGTATGGCCTTTGTTTTTTCGGTGATTTTTTCTTCGATCTTACTCTCATCAATATTGAACGTATCAGTCCGTATATCGACAAAAACCGGTTTGGCCCTTTCAAAAAGGATACAATTGGCCGACGAAATAAAACTAAAAGGGGAAGTTATAACCTCATCTCCCTCCTTTATGCCCAGGGCCTTAATACATAAATGCAATCCACTGGTCCCGCTGTTCACGGCTCTGGCATATTTGGTTCCAACATATCGCGCAAAAGCACTCTCAAATTCCACAAGCTTTGGGCCCAAGCTCAAGTGAGGCGTCTTTAACACATCCACAACAGCCTGGATCTCTGCTTGGCCTATATCTGGACTGGATAAAGGGATATTATCCTTATCGCCAACCCTAAATTTCTCAGAAGCACTTATCACAGAGCAATTCTCCTTATAATTCTATTAATTCATCCGGCTCAAAATTACGCTTTGCTCGACTGCCAATTATGGCGTCCCATTTCATTGGGCTTATACCATTTCCCGGCCTTTTAACTGTTATGTTTTTGTCTGAAAAAGAATCGCCCTTAATGATCTTATCAAGCGCAACAATGCTTTTTCTGCCCGCAGCCAGATTCACAAGTTCAGAAGGGGATACTTTTTTCGCGCCATCTCCCAGAGCTTTTTCTATATTTCTGATGGCAGCCACCATGTTTTCGAGCTCTATTGGATCAAGAGAAGCCTGATGGTCAGGCCCACTCATATTCTTATCAAGTGTAAAATGCTTTTCTATAATGTCCGCACCCAAAGCGGCAGCAGCTATGGAAACTTCTATCCCAAGAGTGTGATCAGAATACCCCACCGCAACCCCAAGTTCTTTTTGCATAGTAGACATGGCCAGCAAATTTACGTCTTTCATGGGAGTCGGATAGGCCACATTGCAATGTAGAACAACCATGTTTTCCTTTTCTGTTCCCGCCGCTACCAAAACATCGATTGCCTTTTGTATCTCATCCAGGCTTGCCATCCCGGTTGATAATATTATTTTCCTCTTTAAGCTTCCGATCTTTTTTAAATAAGGTAAATCTGTTATCTCCCCAGACGGTATTTTAAATATTTCAACTCCTAATCTATTTAAAAGCTCTATACTATCCAGGTCAAAGGGAGATGACAAAAAGACTATTCCTCTCTTCTGGCAGTGATCCATAAGTTGGCAGTGCGCATTTTCATCCAGTTCCAACTTTTTTAGCATATCCAACTGAGATTCATATTTATCGGTCGCTATTTTTTGGTAGGATGCTTTAGGCGCAAATCTGGAGGTTGCTTTCTCTGCCTTAAAAGTTTGAAACTTAATTGCATCCACACCACAGCTGGCAGCTCTATCCACCATTTGCATAGCCAATTCAACGCTACCATTGTGGTTTACTCCAGCCTCAGCAATAATAAATATTTTTTCTGCAAAACTCATTTATTTTTTCTCATAATTTTTGCCGGGACGCCAAAAGCCACACAATCATCAGGAATATCAGTTTTAACCAAAGAACAAGCTCCAACCACAGCATTTTTGCCTATCGTAACCCCAGACATAACCACACAATGGCTTCCCAAACAACTGTTCTCCTTAAGGTGCACCTTCCCTTCACGCTTATCAATGGTGGAAACAGAATAGATAGAACAATGCGAACCAATCTGAACATTATCCTCAAGGACCACCCCACACTTCGCATTTATATAGGTAAAAGCACCGATATCCGTATTTTTACCTAATTTTAAATTGTCCTTATGTTGCACCACCCAGTTATATTTGGTCAGCTTACCTTCTTCGATATCCGGATATTCCCAATTTTTAAATCTTTCCGACATAATTTACCATCCCCTAATAAGTTATCTGTTTATGCAAAAGTTTCTTGCCCATCCCAATGCTGCTAAGCACTTTGATGATCTGCTGGCTGGCATTCCCTTTTCCGTATGGAGACTTGCACTTTTTAGCAGCTTCCTTAAATTTCTCATCATAAAGCGCCTTCATAACTGCTTTTTGAATCTTATCTTTCACCGAATCAATAAAGATCACATTTTTGGCATGTTCTCTGCCAATATTCCTGGCGCCGATATTTATAGCGGGTAACCTAAGGGTCGTGCTTTCAAGAATGCCGCTACTGGAATTGCCCACTAAAACATCCGCATACCTGAGCAAGCTAATATATTCCAAATGTGATAAGTTTTTAAAAGGCTTGAGGAAATCTGATTTTTTATTGACCTCGATCTCCCTAATAATAGCTTCGCTCCCATTATCATTATTTGGATAAATCAATACTGTTTGTAGGTTTATTTCTGAAAGGGCCCGTAATATCACCCGCATATGTTTGCCAGCAAGATCGATTTCCATTTGATTGGAATGAAAAACACAAACAATTACCTTTTTCCCCGAACAAAGACCTAACTTTTTGAATAATTTCTTTTTATCTAGAAGCTTTTGCCCAACTATTGAATCCAACCCCAGACTGCCAACATTTAAGACCCGGAAAGGCTCCTCTCCCATTGCCAGCAAACGCGCAGCATGTTTTTTCGTCGCCGTAAAGTGGAGATGGGCAAATCTTGTTATAGCGTATCTTATGCTCTCATCAATATGGCCGCTGTCAGTCTTATCCCCTCCGGCGATATGAGCAATCGGAATATTTAAAGTTGCCGCCGCCAACACCGCTGCCAGCGGCTCCAAGCGATCACCTAAAACAACCAACATATCCGGCTTAAGCTGTGATAAAACTTTTGCAAAGTTAGCAGTTGCTATGCCTAAAGCTTTGCCATGATAGGCGGCACCATTTGAACCTTTCCGCGGATACATATTGACCGTCCCGCTTAGCTTAAAACCGTCCCGGGCTATTTCTTTGACCGTTAAACCGTATTCTCTTAATAAATGCATGCCCGTAACCATCAGGTTCAAATCTAAAGATGTTGACTGATCAATTTTCTCAATCAATGGCTTCAAAATACCATATTCAGCCCTGGTTCCAGTAACCACAGCAATTTTTCTTTTCATTTTTTCCTTACTCACATTTTCTCTGCTACAATATGATATCTTGAGTTTGAACCCTGCTCCTGAAGTTTTTCTCTTTTTATCAAAACTATATCTTTGATCGAGAAATTGGTGTCAGTAAAAAGGGTTAAAATCCCATGAAAATTAAAATAAAGCTGTACTGTTCCCTTTTCATGCATAGAATTAACAATCTCTTCTCCCTGGAACTCCCGATAATGATTCGCATCATTTCCGGAAACCAGATCTAAATAAAACAAGCCTCCCTTTCTTAAAACTCTGCCAACCTCGATAATATTTCGTTTTGCCAGTTTAAATGTCATACTATCGAAAACCCCATGCGAAATTATGTGGTTAAAAAAACCGTCCTCAAAAGGTAGTGGCAAATCCTCTTCCATCAAAATAAATCTATCTGCCAAACAATCTTTTTTTAAAGCCTTGGACCATTCCCTCGCCTTATCTAAAGCTCTGCTTGAAATATCTACTCCATATGGATCCATTTGCATATCATCTAGAAAAAAAACATGTCTACCAATGCCACAGCCAAAACACAAAATCTTTTTTCCTGGCGAAGTTGCAACTGACTCAAACTTACTAATATCAGTTCTCTTCACAACATATCTAGAAACAAATCTAACAACTTCTTCGTGAGGATACCAAGCGAAATTATCCCCTCTTGCATAAGAATTGTCCCACTCCTTTATTTTACTCGCCTCTTTTAATTCATTAAACACCATTTTATCTCCCCCTCTTATTATGCAATTCGACCACTACTCTTAATAATTTCGCTGCTTTGTTCACTCCCATAATTAAAGAGCAAATCAATTAGAGACATATTAGCAAGAAATGGTTCGTATTGCTGCTTGTAAACAGGATGCTTAAAATCAACATAAAGACTTTTTAGATTTTGATCTCTAAACCGGGCCTCATCTATATACAAACGACCTCCGGAACCTGATAAATAGGTGTCAAAGCCAAGCCTTTTACATATATCAATCAATAAATCTGTCTTTTGTCCTGAAGGCCCAAACTCAGAAGTCCTAACTATTGTGATCCTAATCCCCAATTGAGTCACCAGATATTTTATTATCGCCATATTCAAATCTACTAATTTTTCCCACCTCTTTGAATAAATATCCTCAAAAAATGGTCTGTGAACATCAAAAAATGGGGTTTTGCAATAATTACTAACCATAGACCTTAAATGTTTTTTCATCCAATTATCACAATTATTAATCTGCACCTCATTAATTGCCTGACCAGACTTCCCCTTGGTAAGCACAGGGACCGTTAATAACAGCTCTCCATCCTTGCTGCGGATCCTGTTGCGATTTTGCCAGCTTTGCTTACTATATTGAACGTGATCCATAATTACAAATTCATCACATAACATCATTTTAAGAAAAAATCCCATATAAGGAAGATATTCTGGCTGATGGACTGATAAAATCATTAAGTTTACCGCACTTCCTTTTCTAACGCCTCAAGCACATAATCAATTTCGTCCTCAATTATACCGACAAATAAGGGCAAACAAAGTTCTCTTTTCAATACTTCTTCAGCTCCTGGCAGATCCCCTTCCTTATAGCCAAAAAGATTTCGATATAGCGGTTGAAGATGAATTGGCGGCTGATACAAGGTTGCGGTAGCAATATCATATTTCTCCTGTAAGATTTTTTGCAATTCGGACGCATAAAGCTCCCCTTTAAGCAAAACAGGATATTTGTAATAACAATGTCGTATATTTGGAGGAACTGAAAATGGCTCAACGGCCTTAATTGCTTCAAGTCCCTGGTTGTATCTTTTCGCGATCCGGTTTCTCTCTTTTACAAATTCCTCTAAGCGTTTTAGTTGATAAATACCTAAAACCGCATTAATATCGCTCATCCGCCAGTTATAACCCAATCTGGTATGGAGAACCCCTTCTCTGCCATGATGACGCAAACTTCTGGCTAAATCCGCTACTTCATCATTATCCGTAGTTATCATGCCTCCTTCACCAGTAGTCATAACCTTGGTAGGAAAGAAAGAAAAACAGCCAACGTCGGAAAGGCTTCCGGCTTTTTTCCCATCAAACGTGGCACCCTGTGCCTGGGCAGCATCTTCAATTAGAAAAAGGCCTCGGTCTTCGCATATCTTTTTGAGCTCCCTCATTTCTGGACAAATCAAACCTGCCAAATGTACCACCATAACGCCCTTAGTTTTATCGGTTATCTTTCTTAAAACATCTTCCGGATCCAAATCAAGGGTATCAGATTTAATATCCGCAAGAACCGGCTTACCGCCAGCATAAATAACCGTATTAGCCGAAGCAACAAAACTATTAGTTGGCACAATGACTTCTCGGTCTTTTATATTAAAATAGCGCAAAGCAATTTCTAAGGCGCTAGTCCCAGAATTTACGGCTATGGCATTTTTTACCCCGATATACTCGGCGAACATTTTCTCAAATTTTCTAACGAAGGGGCCAAAAGTTAATGAGCCAGCCTCCAGGCATTGCTTAATGTCGGACAAGATATTTTCAATGTCTTCAGGGCTAAAATAGGGTTTTGCAGCAAGGACTTTCATATTAGCTTATCTCCATGTTTTTCATCATTACATGGATGCCTTCTGCCAATGAGATAGAAGGTTTCCATCCGAGTTGCTTCTTTATTTTATCAATCGACATCAGTCTATCCGGCCAAATCTTACCCGGGGGAGCAGGAACACTTTTAATATTAATTTTTTTCCCCCATAGCTTTTGGGCATTATCCGAAACAATTTTCGCTATCTGCTTGATCGAAAACAGCTTCCCACTTCCCAAATTAAATATCTGGTTTTCAACCGATGCATCTTTAAGTATTATTTCCATGCAGCACACAAGATCATCAAGATTTACATAGTCTATTTTTTGGCTCCCTTCCCCAAAAACCGTAATATCCGAGCCATCGCCAGCTGCCTTAATGAAATTTTCAATCGCGCCGCCTTTTTGAATTTTATTGAATCCTCCTCGATAACCATACACATTGGAAAAGCGAAGTATAATATAGCTCAATCCACTGTCCTTTATTTGATACTCCGCCACAGCTTTGAGGGCACCATATAAATCATCAGGCAATAATTCCATATCTTCCGTCAGGGGCATTTCTCTTTCTTTGTAGATCGAATATGCAACATAGCTAGACGCAAAAATAAATCTCTTGACCTGGTATTCTCGGGATTTCTGGAGTAATAAATGGGTCCCATGAACGTAAGAAGTTACTGCATCGGCGGGATCCTTCATACAAGCTCCGTTTCCCCCACCACCGGCCAAGTGTATTACCACATCTATTCCTTCTTTCATCACTTTATCAAGAAGATGCTGGTCCCTTATATCACCCTTCATGAATTTCACATTATCCTTCACTAAAGCAGGAAGATTAGGATATTTCTGCCCCAGATCCAGGCTTATGATTTCATATTCATAGGGCAGATTCATTAAAAGCGCGCTGCCAATAAAACCACCCCCCCCAATAATCAATATTTTCATTTTTTCTCCTCTCTTATTTCTCTAATTAACGCAAAGGCCTCGGCATGCTCCCGGCATATCTCCAATCCTCGCTTCTGGGCTAATATCCTCACCCCTTTTTCACTTCTGGGATGGGGATAAGGTTTTACTTCGGATTTATAGATCTTTAAGGCCTCCACTTTCTTGTCTATAAATCCGCCTATGTTTACCCAATAATTAGGCAAAAATGCCTGGTTATTCCATTCTGTCTCAGATAAGGTCTCAAAACACAAAAGCTTAATATTTTTAGGGGGGCGGCTGGCTACCATGGAAGCCCTAAAAATCAATGTGTGATCCAAATTTAGGTCCCCTTCAAAATGAGTATAAATAATATCTGGATTAACTCCATCTACAACTTCTGCTATCTTTTTATTGATCTCTCCATGGGACAAAGTGTTTAACTTAACCGTGGGCAGATCAAGATTAAACCTCTTTTTAACCCCCAACAAATTATCCACTTGTTCTTGTTCTTTTATTTTCTCTTCCATATATTCTTTCGGCCACTGTGGCTCATAGGCCTTTGTGACAATACAAACAAAAACCTCATCGCCGGCTTTTGTGTGTTTTAATATTGTCCCTCCTACTCCCAAGACTTCGTCATCCGGATGTGCTGCAACAACTAAAACTTTCATAAGATCATTTTCTCCTCTTTGGCAATTATTGTATTTGATATCTCACCGACAATCTGGCCATCTCTCATTTCTATAATCTTATGCGCGTTATTTATGGCACTCTCCCGGTGGGTAACAAAAATAACGGTTTTTCCTTCTTCGCGCACAAGCTCTAGAATTGTCTCCATGATGTTTTTTTCTGTCTTATGGTCTAGGGCACTGGTTGCTTCATCCAAAAGCAATATTTCTGGATTCTTGAGCATAGCCCGTGCAATACACAGGCGCTGCCTTTGACCCCCTGATACTTTCATGCCATCGTCAGCCAAGACAAAATCCAGTCCGCCAGGCAAACCCTCAACAAAACCCAAAATATCGGCCTTTCTTAGGGCTTCTTTTATCACATTATCATCAAAACCGCTTCTACCAAAAAGAACATTGTTGCGAATAGTATCGCTAAACAAAAAGCCATCCTGGCCTACATATCCAATATGAGCGCTAAAGGAAGAAGCGCTATACAAACTCGTGGGTTGTCCATCTATTAGGACCTTCCCGAAAGAGGGATGCAAAAGGTTGCCCAAAATATCAAGGAGTGTGGTTTTTCCCGAGCCGGAATGACCGATGATCCCGACAAATTCTCCCCGTAAAACAGTGAAACTTACATCTTTAAGAGCAGCTACTTTCGAATTTACATAATAGAAAGATAGATCGCGAATTTCAAGCCCTGAATTGAATCCCTTAAGCTGTTTTTTGCCATCGAGAACACTTTTGTGCTTTTCCGTCTCTTTAATTGCCAGATAAGCTGCCTCAGCATGGGGAAGCATAGACATTAAACTCATTCCGGAATTTCCTATTAGTTTCAAAGAAGGCAATATCTTAAATAAGGAAAAGGCAAAGACCCCCAACATGGGTATACTATTTAATATGCCATTCTGGCCACGGCCAAAGAAAAGAACCAGGCCACAAATAAATGAAATAGAAACTATCTCCAAGAGGTTCTTTGGCAAACCACTGATAATAGCATCTTTTCTGGCATACAAATAAAAGTTCCGGCATTCGGCGACAAACAGGTTTATCCAGTAGGTGGTTACAGCATATAATTTAATGCTTTTGATCCCTTTGAGTGCGTTCATAGCATGAATGGCTTGATTTGAGGCACTACGTGCCCTGCCCGACCCAGTACCATAGGAAACATTTTGGGCAATCATTTTCGTAAGCAGAAAATATCCAGCAGCCAAAAGCAGCAAGAAGGATGTAACCGCTGGAGAGACAATAAAAAGCATAGTAATTATCATGCTGATCTTTAATATCTCCACCACCATCATAGGAATGGCGTTAATGATCTTGCCGATATAGCCAGGGGCATTGAGAAGTCGGTAAGCCAGATCTCCTTTTTGCGTGCTTATTAAATACTGATAATCAGCCGACAAAAGAGAAGTAATGATCTTTGCCTGAGTTTCCTGGATTATCTTATTTGACGTCAACCAGGACAGAAGAACATTTGCGTAAGCCAGGACAGATTTGATCAAGGTAAGGGTAAAAAGCAGGAATACGGCAAGATACAAAGGTTCTATCAAAATATGGCCGGTAACCCAGGAAATCGCATTATCCATATAATTAATACTCGAGCCGTCCACTGCTCCGGGCGTAACAAAAGCAAGAACAGGATAAACCGCCAAGGTAGCAAGACTTTCAAAAAAAGCCACAAAGAAACTTAAGATGCCTATCGCTATAAGGGCTTTCCATTTATCAGCCACAAAATATTTTAATGCTTCAAATGATCTACCTGTCAGCTGCATTATTATCTCCTAAAAACTAAGGGCCGCATTATACTCGCTGCCCAATTTATTGAATTGTTCCAAAAGCGACTGTGGCACTGGTATTCCTTTTTGAGACCGCACCCTGTAGAACTTTTTCTCGGGATCACCCGGAACCATAACCGGAACTCCTGCATTAAGAGAGGGCTCGCTTCTTAAAGCTTCCATCATCTTCTTCATGCGCTTTTTGAACACTGCCGGATCCTCAAAACCATCAATGCGAATTGCACAAAAGAAATGGCCTAATAATCTCTTTTGATCCATTGAGGTTCCGAACATATGAGTGATCTCTGGCCCAAACGGCGCACCACTCAACAAGCTGCAAAGTATCTCAACCATCATGCTCAAACCAAAACCTTTATAGGTCCCGATGGGCAAGAGGCTTGCTACTTGCGCTGCATCATCCGTATCTTTTCCCTGGTCATCCACTCCCCACCCCACAGGAACTTTTTCTCCGGCTTCTTTATGTTGCTGGACCTTATTAAATGTGGCAACTGTGGTAGCCATATCCAGACAAAACGGCTCCTCTCCGTAACAAGGAGCTACCATGCAAACAGGATTGTTGCCAAAGAAAGGACGCGTTCCTCCATAGGAAAGGACATGCGCTGTGGCATTGGTAAAACTTAGGCCGATCATGTCTTCTTTGGCGGCCATCAAAGCATAATAGGCAGCCGCCCCAAAATGGCTCGAATTATAAACTGCCACAGCTCCGATGCCCGCATCGGATGCCAGCTCTATCGCTTTTAACATCCCTTCAGCACCAGCCGCGTGGCCTGGTGCGTGATCGCCGTCAAGCTTTCCTGTAGAATTTGTTTTTTTATTGAATTTATACTTTGGGTCCTTATTAAGCCTGCCACCCTCAAACCCCTTTAAATAATGAGGGAAGAGACGGATACCGTGCGAATCAACTCCCCTAAGCGAAGCTTGAATAATCCCTCCAATTAGATAATTGGCAACGTCGGGGCGCACCCCAATTTTCTCAAGAATTAAAAAGAAAAACCTATCTATATCATTTGCTTTAATATCTACACTATTCATTGACGATCTTTTCCTTGGGAAACAAATTCTCTTCCCCGCGGCTGCTGATCAGCTTTTCCGCAAAATGTAGTCCGATCTCATCCCTTACTTCCACAGAGCTGTAAACGTCTTTGATCTTCATGATCCCGATCTTTTCACCCAAAATATGCCCCTGGCGCAGAAAAACTGGATGAGTGGCACACCCCAATCCTTTGATTCCAATGTAGAGGGGCTGCTTGATTTTTCTGGGAATAAATCCCGGGTCAATGCGTTTGAGATTGCCTTTTTCTGTGACCCAACCTGCCCCAAATTCCGGCCGCGCAGCAATAACACTGTCAAGCCCCTCTTTGACCATGCGCAGGATCAATTGATCAATAAATCCTTTTGGACGAAAGGGAAAAGTTATTTCCAGGGTTACAACAATATCAGCGATAATCCCCTGTTTTTCCATCTCATTGATCGAATATTGATAGACTTGCTCAAGATCTACCCCCTCATTAGAAAGAGTGGTCGCTCTCATAAAAGGGACTTTTGCTCCACACTCCCGCGCCATCTCTGCATGCTCTTCTTTATCGGTTGAAACTATAACTTGCTTAACAAATTTAGACGCTTTAGCAGAAGCGATGGTGTATTCCAAAAGAGGCCGGCCATTTAAAAACAATACTTCTCCCCTTACCGGGATAAGAGCGACTATATTAAGATGCGACAGATCAAGGTGGCGGAATTCATAACCATCTTCCTTTCCAAGATTTTCCAAAATCCTCACAACGTTTGTGCAACGCTCTGCATTCTGGTTCTGATGAATTCCGTGATAATGATAGACACTGGCATCCGGCTCATAAATAATCTTAAAACCAACTTTTAGCACTTCCTTTGCCCAAAGGCGGTCTTCAATATTGGTTGTTTCGCAATCAAAGGGCAACTTCTCCCAGACATCCCTGCGGATCATGCTGTTAGCATTATGAAAAAAACTATCCTTGGTTTGCACTTTCTTATCAAGCCCAAAGACCGTAAGCAGGTCTCTTTTATCGGTATCTGAAGTAAAAGACATTGGTTCCTGCCTTCCATATACACCAGCCACTTTATCATCATCAAAATTCTTGATAAGATTAGAAAGCCACTTAGCATTTACAGGGATACAATGTGCTGACAAACACACAATGAAATCTCCTTTTGCTGCGCGAATACCCAGATTGATAGATTTGCCAGGAAGAAAATCATCAATGCTAATTATTTTAACCGGATGTTTTTCAGCTTTTTTTACGGTCTGATCTGTACTCTTATTGTCAACTAAAATAACTTCAAAATCTTTATATTCCTGCCCAAAGACTGCTTTTAAGCAAGCCCCGATCCACTTTTCTTCGTTATGGGAACGGATTATTATTGAAATCCTAGGTTTTTTCACTGTTTTACTCCCCTTTCACCAGGTCTAAAACACAAAATCTGAGCTGGGACGCCGCCGACAATGCTATAGGGGCCAACATCCCCTGTTACAACTGATCCAGCACTGATAATTGCTCCTCTACCAATTTCCACATCACCTAAAATAGTAACTTTTGACCCAATCCAGACATCATCGCCAATTACAACTTTCTGTTCGCTATAGCCCTGTTCTTTCATAAAAACATCTCGGCGGGAAAAATTATGGCTACTTGGCACAATCGTACAATTATTCGCCATGGCCACATAATTTCCAATAATAATATCTCCCCCACCTTCTAAATAAGAATATTCATGAATAGACACCCTGTCTCCAATAGATACTCTTTCTGGAGACTTAATGGTTACCCCATCCGCAATATTAAAGCCTTTTCCTGCTTGTTTTAAGAGAATCCGATAACATTTATTCCTTATATTCAAAGCAAAAAGAGAAGGGTTATATTTTACAGCCCCTGCTATTGATCTGGCGATTTTTCTTTTTACCTTTTGGCCAAGTCCCATACTTTAAGCTGCCTCATCGTATTCAAGACGACACCTTTTGTTTTTCTTTCGCCCAGACATAATATGCTGGATCAAACACAAATCTTCTTCGGTTTTAACTATCAAGGAAGATGGTTTGCTCACCGGGTAATAGCCAACTTTACCACAAAGCATTGAATGCCCCCTCTTTGCATAGGTTTCTTGAAACACTTTATTCCTCCACATCATTATGGAATAAACAAAACGCTCTACAGGAACAAGGTCCTGGGTCTTAGCAAACATTTCTTCAAGATCAAAATTAAGCGGGATCCCGTTATACAAACAGTGCACTTGTTCTTCTCTTACCGTTATTAAGCTGTCCAATTTCTCCTGGCAAAAATATTCAATCACTTCTCTTACTTCCTGGCCAGTTTGCAAGGGTGACGTTGGATTAACCCAGGCAGTTATATCTCCTCTATTCTTTTGCATAAAATCATAAACCACCGCATCCGACTTCGTAGAAGAACTTCCCAGATCTTTGGGGCGATGATAAAAGCCTACCCCATATCTTTGCGCAATTTTGGAAAACACAGCATCTTCAGAATTAATTATAATCTCAGCGAAAACCCCAGACTCTTTAGCCGCCTGGATCGCATAATAGATCAGGGGCTTTCCATCAAGCAACGCTAGATTCTTTTTAGCTAGCCGTGTGCTACCAATTCTTGCCGGAATCATTGCAATTATTTTTTGCTTATCAGCCATTGCTTTTTTCCCATATTTTAGGATTTATCTTTATCCAAGCTCCGTTTTGTTCAAGGCTTTGATTTGCTGCCTCAAGCACAGCAGTGGGAACCAGCGCTTCTTTAAAAGTCGGACGCCTGCCTTCCAAATCAGCTGGTTTTTGTTTTCCCATCTTGATGGATCGGACATCTTTTAGAAATTGCAAAATACTTTCTACTCCATAGCCCGCAAAAGAAAGATCTTCTTTGCCAGCAGAACCATAGAAACCACAGAAATCAGGGTTTGGTTCTTCAATACCCTGCTCGTCAGTTATAATAGATATACCTCTTTTTTTCTGGTCTGCCTCATATCTACCTTTAGTCCCGATGACTTTTATCTTCTGATCAGACATGGCTGAACTTTTCTCGGAATCGATCCAGTTAGTAAGGAAAGAACTTGTAAACTTTGAACCATTTTTACTTTTCCATTCAACTACACATTGAATAGAATCATAATTATCAATTCCCCGGGAAGCCAGATAGCTCTTTTGCCCAAGAGCCATAACCCTCAACGGTACCGCGCGGGTTGCAAAGTAGATAATATCTACATAATGTATGCCAAGATACTGAAAAATATTAGTGTGATCAACCCATTGTGCAAACTTCTTTGTGGGAACACTTTTTCTCTGGCTGTATTCAACCAAAAAGTAGAGGGGGTCGCCAATGCTGCCCTGGGTTAAAACATCTTTAAGTTTAAGATTTGACCGGTCGAATCGCTTATGAAATTCCACAGCCCCATAAACATTATTTTTCTGCTGCAGTTTAATAAGTTCTTTTACTTCTTTTAGCGTTGGGGCAAGCGGCTTGACCACAAGACAAGGGATATTTCTTTTGAGCAGATAAGACACGATCTTAAAGTGGAAATGATCAGGTACAGAAACAATGGCGCAATCCGGCCTAAAACCACTTTCAATGATCTTCTTATAAGCCTGTTGGTCTTTTTTCCCGTTCTTTGGAAAGCTTTCTATGTCCAGGGCAAAAGAAAAGATCTTATTCAAATCAGCTATCTTTTTGCGCAGGATCTTTACACTTGACGAAGAAGTTGCCGCTATCTTTATCCCTCCTATTATCCCCTCTTTTTGTGCTTGAAACAAAGCAGGTAGGATGGTGCCGTACCCTTCTGTTCCTTTTCCGCACACATACACACCCGCCCCCACAACCATAACATTCAAGGGCTTATCCGCATATCTCTCCAGGACGCGCCTAATCATATTTTACCCTCCGCTCGTTTTTCAATAATTGCCTCGAGGATATAATGACAAATTGTTTCATGAATAATTTCAATGTGACTATAGGCATTGCAAGGCAGATAGAAGTTTAGCTTGCCCATCTTCCGAAGAGGGTTATCCGGAGAGAATCCAGATAAAGTAATAACCTGGGCAGTCTTTTGCAGCGCCGCTTTGACCCCATTTATAATATTTTCCGATCGTCCCGAACTGCTAATTGCGATTAAGACATCTCTTGGATCCGCAAACATCTCAATTGGTTTTCCAAAAACATGTTTATAACCGAAATCATTGCTGATGCAAGTCAAAAGCGATCCTTCATTAAATGCGGTGGCTTTGATTTTACCATTCCTCCAATAGTCAATTGCCATATGACTGGCAATCGCAGCACTTCCACCATTGCCAATAAAAATAAGCTTGCCCCCTTGCGAGTTCTGTCTAAGGATTAGTGCGATTGCTTCCTCAGCTGCAATGGAAAAATTAAGCTTTTCCTCATTTATTCCATTTGCCTCTATTAGTTTTATGAATTTACTCAGATCCTTATAATATTTTGCAAGTGGCATCTTCAGCTCCTTTGTTTTTTTTGTCATTTTGCATCACCTTATATTTTACCTCTCTAATTTCCCAATCATCTTCGCTATCAATATCTTGTGGATTGTCTGCGACCCGCAAAAACCAGTCGCAAAAGTTTTCCGCTTCATTATCTCCAAAACGGTGCTTGGCAAATTCCTGATCAGGAACTTTAAAAGCACTTGCTTGCCGGCTCAACAAGACAAAATATTTCATTAAATCATCCTTATTTCTTATAAAGGTAACCGCCTTATTTAGGCCATTATTAGCATTCGAAAAGGGGTCACAAGGTATATGAGAATACCTTCCCTGGCCACCATAGAGCAGGACCGGGACTTTGTTGCTTAAGGATTCTTCAATTGTTGTAGAAGAAAAACTAACTAGCAAATCCGCTTCCTTTAAAACATCCAAAAATGGTCGCTTATTTTCAATAACAATATCATTGGAAATCGGCAATAATTCTTCTAGCGTGTCACAGGAAAGCTCAAAATTGTTCCTGTATTTAATGATCAATTTAAAATCCGGCAAATCTTTAATAACTTCGCACAGATCTTTCAGGCTCTGAATAAACTCATCTGATGTTTCATAAATATATCTTCTGTCATGCCGCAGCTTAAAAGTTGCTGCATAGACAACGGTAAATTGATTTGACCTCAGCCGAGAAGAACGATCAATGCTGCGGCCCCACAAAGTAGGTTTAATACAAATTATTTCATGGTAGCCATTGCTCATTTGTGCTGCCAGCTCCCTGGCATGCGGAGACTGAACCGCCAAATATTTATAATCCCCTACTAATATAACCTTGGCCAGCATTTCGTGTTCTCTAGCAGCATATTTATCATAATCTTTATGGGCAATGTGCGACCCGTGACTTATTAATACTGAAGGAATATTTGCTTTCTTTGCAAAAAGGCCGAGTGCTCCATACAATCCTGCATTCATTTGAGAAAATACATAGTTGGGCTTAATAATTTCCAGTGCTTTTTTCAATCCAAATGCCTTAAAATGGAGCCTTAACATAAAAGGGATCAGGCCGTCGCTCAGCTTTTGCCGTAATAATTCACAATAGTTAATCCCTCCAAAGACCACCCCGTCCCCTTTTACCTGCTCAAGCGCTCCCAATATTTTATTTAAATATATTTCGGGCACAGCATTTTTGTATTCTCCTGCATAATGGCGGGCAAAAGGCATTACTGAAAAAATAAAGTCAACTGGATAGGCAAGTAACTTGTTTTTGATCTTTCTTGAGAATAGTACGCAAAACATAATAGCCATTGACCGCAATATTTCAACAATTCCTTCTTTGCCTACATAAAACTGACATACTTCTAAGTTTTTCTTTTTGGCAACTAATTCTTCGCAAACCAGGTTCAGATTATATCCGGGGGAAGAGATTAAAAGCGATTTTTTCTTAGAGAACAGAATCGCAGCAAGCCTGATAAACATAAAACCAATCCTGCTGCACAGCCCAACAAACAGACCAGGCTTTAAACTAATTCTTGCTATTCCTTTGCTTTTAATTCCCGTCGGAAAGGCCAAAGCAGTAAATTCTAATTCATTTTTTTGACATATTTTTTCAGCTATATCACCCATATAAAGCTGCTGTTCATTAATTGCTATCACTTGCGCCCCAAGAGATTTTCTTTTATGCTTAAAAGCGATAATTTTCCCATATTTTTTGCGCATAAGGCATTTGTTCAAGAGTTCGATATCCCACATAAAATGCCGCCAGATAAGCCTTAAATAAAAGAAAAATGTATTTACAAAATAATCCTCAGGAACCTCAATATTATTTTTTCTAATATACCCTTTTACGTGAGTCTCCAGCTCCTCACATTTATCCATTATTGCCTGATACGATTGAAAACCAGCTATTTCAGCGCTGCTTAAACTATTAATGCCGTTTTTATCCAAATAGGCCCGGATATCAGGAGACAAGGACAAGATGTCACTCTTTTTGTATTCCTGATCATTTGAGCAAACAAAATCCACAAAATACTTAGCCTCTTCTATTGATTCTAAAATAACAAGGCGGGTTTTATTCATATTTATTCTTCTTTCTTTCTAAAATCGCCACTTCCATGTTCTTTACCAATTCTTCTCTAGTTACTGGATATGCCCTAGCTTCCTGGAACTTCCTGATCGGAGCTTTTCTGGCTTTAATAAACCCAGGCATATCATTTATAACCTTATTAAAGGATCTTAGCCCTGACTCAACATCATAAAAAATAACCCCACTCTCCCTTAATTCCTGATAGATTTCTTTCCCCAAAGGAATAACACAATCAAATTCAGCTTGTGGATGAAAAACAAGAGTGGGCACTTCTGATTGGACCGATTCGGCAAAGCCGGTACTAATAGCATCCCATAAAACAATATCTACTTTATCAAAAAGAGTGCTTGGTGCTTTATCGGTTAGCGCAACTGTTCCATTTTCTAATTCTTGAGCAAAATATTTCTTTATGGGATCATTAACGTAGGTCCATAAATACTTATAAATGATTTTTGTGTTGGGATAAGTTCGCCTAATCTCTTTGAGCAATTTAAGCACATTTACTCTGTGCTGATATTTCTTCTCCTTACTTCTTTCATCAAGATCAGGAACAAAATCCCAAAGTGGACTCGATGGATATAGAATTGTCATTTTTTTGGGGTCGACAGGCCTTAAAGCAACTTTCTTTATAGAGGACAAATACGTACTTCCCAAACTAAGAATCTTAAGATCATCAAGCTTTCTGCGGTAAATCGCATCTTCACCCTTTATCCAATCAGAATTTATCTTGGCCCACGTCAAATAGTAATCCAAGAATTGCAATTCATTATGCATTAATCTTGATTGTGTGCAGATCTCCCCCCCACCATGCATATGACAGATCAAAAGGGCTCCTTTACGTTTTGCCAAAAGCGCAAATATCCTAAAGTTTTCATTCCAAGAATAACCAGTAAAGGAATGCACCTCTTCTATCTTCCAATTATTAATCTGCGACTCATAAAAATCATATCTTGCCTTAAACCCTTCAATAATCGAGATTGGCAAAACATGATCAATTAGATTGGCAAATATTTTAGACAACTCCCGTTCTTTTTCTTGCGTCAAACCGCCCAAAAATGTTTTATCCCAACTTAAAAATACTCTTTCGCAACATTCCCTTATCTGCTGCCTGATAATATGATTGATTTCATCTTGATTCCCTTGAAAATTAAAACGCAGTATCCTGCTAAAAGGAAAAATCTGCTTCATCCAACCAGAATACTCCCCTACTATTTTTGGTTTTGTCATACAAACATAAACATTATTAAAATAAGCTATCATTTTTCTCGCAAACGTTTTAAGAGTAAAAGATTTTTTTGGCAACAGCCTATCTAGCGGCCTGGGAAATTCGATTTCCCTCAACTCAAAAGGGATGTGAGAATCATTAAGTATTGCCCTAATATCATTCATGATACTATAATTAATAAAGTAATCGTGATAATAGTTTAAAATTGCTTTAGATGTATTTTCAAAATATTGCCATTTACCCGCAGCTTTAGGGTAATTTGCGTCTGTTTTTGCTTTTATTCGGCATGAGATTCTTAACAACCTTTCGATAAAAATATTCACTGCCGTAAAAATTGGGGCACGCAATAAAAATGCGAGCTCATTGAGATCATAATTTTTATATATCGGCAATCCCTTTTTGAATATTTCCAGAATAACGCGATCAATTAGCTCATTGGCATTTTTAATTGCTAATTCTCGGTTATAATAATCGGTCCAATCCATTACCGCGCTCCTCTATTATCACTGTGCATCACCTCATATTTCATCTCCGCAATTTTCCAATCATCTTCGTTATCAATATCCTGGACCTCAGATCCAGGAACTTCTATTGCCACCATATTAGGTGACAATATTTTGCTGTTTTTCAAGAAAGCTTTGACCTTGAACCAATAATATTGACCGGCATCGTGATACGCTGGCGGTAAATCTTGTGATCTAACAGAAAGATTTTCAGGCATGATCATTTCTACCCTTTCATTCTCGATCTTTAAAGCCCGTTGGATCGGATAGGCATATCTCACAACAGCTAGGGCCGCATCCGCATTACTTTCCTGTAAAAGCCGGTAACCTTTCTTCAGCTTATCAGCTGAAATAAAAGGGGCCGTCGGATAAATTGAGCAACAACATTCAAATTCTTGACCACGCTTTTTATATTCAACAAGCACTTCTTCAATAACCTCAGCAGTTGTGGCAAAATCATTTGAAGTTTTTTCTGATCTAAGGAAAGGCACTTTAGCACCTAATTTCCCGGCAATTTCGGCAATTTCCGCATCGTCCGTAGAAACCATGACTTCTGCAAAACAACCTGATTCCAGGGCTGCTTCTATTGAATATTTAATAATTGGGAACCCTAAAAAATCCTTTATATTTTTACGGGGAATCCTTTTGCTTCCTCCCCTAGCAGGGATAATAGCTAAAGCTTTACTCATACTTTTTTATCTCTCCACTTTCCGCATTTAAAAGAATAAGCTGGGAAAACCCTTTCTCGCGCACTTTTGAAAGAAGATTGCCAATTTTTCTATCAGCTGCAGTTTGTGGCTTTTTGCGCAATTGATAAAGATTAAACCCATACTCACGGTAATAAACATTTTCTAATAGCGGTACGCCGTCAATCATAGCCATCCCAGTTAAAGCTGGGACTAAAAAAGGAAGACCTTTTTGCTTTGCTAAAGTTGTCCAAAACAGCGTATCCTTATGAGAAACAAAAACTAATGATCTTCTTTTTTCTTCTAAAGGCAACCCATTCAGCTTTCTTAATGCCTGCAGTAAAGGATAGCGCTTATTATTCTCCATTGCTTTTTGCAGTTTATCAGCAGAATAAAGCGAAGCGATTGACTTGCTCCCACTAACAGATTCAGTTTCAGACAATATCGCAATGCGTATATCAATATTATCTCGCAAAATACGATAGGTAAAGGCAAAAACATTAAACAACATAGCAACTACAAAAGGCAAAACAACGAAAATCAGAGCGATCTTCAATACAATATTAATTCGGATGTTCTTGGGCCAAAATATTGGCAAGTATGCTAATAATAATATTGCGGCAATTACTCCCTGGTAATCAGAAAAATATCCTGCGCCACCACTGGGTAGAAAGATCAAAGCTCCCGGCAAAAACCCCACAAAGCAAAGGACTACAAGTGTTTCAACGTCAATTAATTTGTTTTGCAAAAACTGACTTCTTAGTTTATCCCACGTATCAATGCCCGCTCTGTATAAACGCAGAATAATAAATACAAATGCGATAAAATAATATAGCAAGAAATAGAATGGCAATATATAAAATTGCTTGCCCCGAATATTGTCGAATAAACTAATGGAAATTGTAGCACCACTAGGATTATAAACAAATAATATTTTTGAAATCAACAGAAAAATAACCCCAAAAACAAGTAGCGATGCAATAAAACCAATGGCAAATATTATTTTCTTATATAATTTGAGCCGCAAGAAGAGATAGGCCGCCAAAACAATTATTAGAATTCCAACCGATATCTTTGACCAAGTTATTAACCCAATCAAAAACGGCACAATTAAAATCAAAAACAGCTTGTCTTTTACTCTTAACTTCGCCGCTGGCCCTCTACCCCAAAAATCTATACAAAGGGCCATTAATAACAAAGAAAATATGATTGCTAAAGTGTAAGATTCACTGGCGTATCTTGCCACAACACTAGATCCTAACCAACCGTAAACAACTTTCGGTAAAAAGCCAATTTGCGTAATAAGAAAAATACCCCAAAATTTAAAGTCTAGCTGAAAATTATCTTTTATGCCTTGAGGCAAAATATGTTTTCGGATATCTAAGGCCAGGAATAACATCGATTGAATAAAAAGTGGAATAAATATGATTGGGAATCCTATTTGATAAAAGGTTAAGAGTGGTATTCGCAATAAAAATGAGAGCTGGGCAAATATCCAGTGACTGCCAAAATGGTACCCAATATAAGGTATGCCATTGAGGCCGGTTGAAGCTATATTAAAAATTTTAAGCATACCGGCAAGCGCACTATGAAAAAGCGGGTCGATCTGTCCTTGGCCAATAAGGATCCCTTCAATAAAAAGAGGCCCCATATGCACAGACCAAAACATTGTAATAAGCCATAAAGAATAAACTAATAATATTACCAAAATCATTAATGATTGACGCAATGAAACATTCAGTATAAATTCTTTAAGGCTCAGAAGGAAAAAGACGGCCCCTATCACAACAAATAATAACAAGGTATTAATACCAAGAAAAGCTACGCCAAGGCCAGCGACAACAACAAGAATCAAGCCGGACAATGAAACACAGGCATCACTGTTTAGCCATGATTCCTTTAAATTAATACCAATAAACTGTCTAAAACGGCGGATATTATCAGGCAGTAATAAAATAAACCAGCTAAGAAATACTATATTTAGCAGGGAAACCAAAGAAGTTCCTCCGCTATTATCAAATCCCAACCTAAAGAAATAAAAGGCGATCGGCCAAAGCATAGCCACTACAGCTGTAAAAACAGAAACGATATTTTTTGCTCGTGAATATGACATAAACTCTACCTCTTTTCCTTTTTCGACGTCATCCAATATGTTGTAGCCAACCATACATGCTTAAGAATCATTACTGGACTTCTGGGATAAGCCCCGGGAAATATCCTTGAACTTAGCAAATATGAAACGAAAAATGAATTAAAAAATGAATAAAATCCAGTTAAATTGAATTTGACTAATAATCTCAGCAAAGGATTGCACCATCCGGGCAAGAAACAAAAAAATGTACCCAAGTAAGCAAGCCTTAGTTGAATGTCCTTTTCATCGTCGCTATAACAATTTAGGACAGATTTGCTTCTGTAAAAATCAAACGTATCATTGGTAGAGTCAACTAATCCTTGTTCTTTTGCGAAATCTGAAAGGGTCGTGCCAGGATAAGGTGAAAACACCCCAAAAGTAGGTACGGAAATCTTTAGCTTTTTTGCAAATTCAACCGTTTTAAAATCGTCTTCAAGAGAGGTCCCGGGTATTCCCAGCATTGAATTCCCAAAAACCCCTAATTTATATTTTCTTGCCAGTTCAAATGATTTTATAACAAGTTCATCACTTAGATTTCGCTTTAAAATCTCATTCCTAACACGTTCACTCCCGGATTCAAGCGACATGCCAACAGATACACAACCAGCATCTGACAATATTTTGGCCGCTTCTTCCGTCAAGGTATTAGATCTCATAAGACAATAAAAAGGCAGCCCTATCTCTTGTTTGTAACGTTCTGCAAACTCTAAAAACCAATTGTCAACCCTATGAATAAATGTGTCATCACCAAATCTAATAATCTTTACTGGCTGATAATATTTAACAACATGCTTAAGCTCCTCAATCACACTATCAACAGATCTTCTTCTAAGCAGCGGCCCAGTCCCCTTAAACATTTCGTTATAGGCATGATTAAAACAATAGGTGCATTTATAGGGACAACCCCGAGAAGTTAAAATGCTTCTTATACCAACTGATCTAAAATCAGGAGCTGCTTCATATAATAGGTCTCTATCGAGAAAGGGAAGTACATCTAGGTCCTTGACCATTTCTTTTTCACAAGAATCACAACCCCTAGCCAGTACGTTGGGAATATTTCTCAAGCTCTCCCCACAAGATACCTTGTCGACAATTCTAACTATTGCATTATCCGCTTCACCAATACAAATGGCATCTAAATCCATTGTATTTAATACTTCTTGAAAATAGGTTGGATGTGGCCCCCCCATAATTCTAACTATTTTTTTCTTGCTATTTACAATGTATGCCTTAGCGGCCTTATCGTTTTCCTCAAAGATATGAGCATCTGGTGACATAACACTATAAGCTATAATATCGGGTTGAAATTCTTCAATATCCTTCATAAGCATGCCATTTTTCAATATTGAAAGTTTAGTCTGACCTCCCTGCTGTTTTACAATCGCAGACAACTGCATCACCCCAAGGGGTTCACTATAAAATATTTGAGATACCACAAATAATACTTTCATTGCTATACTAATTTTCTCTCCTATTCCAAGACCAAAGATTTTTCCCTTGTACCATGTCCCAACAATTTCTTTAAATGCGCAATAATATAATCCTGTTCTCCTCTGGTTAAGGTATTATAGAAAGGTAATCTTAATATGCGGGCAGCAAGATCTTCGGTTATCGGCAAATCTCCGGCCTGATAGCCCATTTTTTTTCCCATGGGCGAAGTATGTAACGGGAGATAATGAAAAATAGCCAGGATTCCCGCTTTTTTTAGCTCGTACATTATCCTATCTCTTTCAGAAGCAGAAGGAAGAATAATATAAAACATATGATAATTTGGGCTCCTGTCCGAAGGAATATAAGGCAACCTTAGTTGCCCTCTCTCTGCATGTTCGGCTAGGTTCTCGGAGTAATATTCAAAGATATTTCTCCTTATTTCTTGAATTTTTTCCCGGCACTCAAACTGAGCATACAAATAAGCAGCCAAAAGATCCGAAGGCAAATAAGAAGAGCCAATATCAACCCAGGTATATTTATCAACCTCTCCTCTAAAAAATTTGCTCCGATTGGTTCCTTTTTCACGTATTATTTCCGCCCGCTCAATCAATTGTTCATCATTTATCAAAATGGCTCCACCTTCACCACAACTATAATTTTTGGTTTCATGAAAACTGTAAGCGCCCAAATGACCAATGGCCCCCAAATATTTGTCCTTATACTTTGCATTTACTCCCTGGGCGGCATCTTCAATAACAAAAAGACCATATTGGTGGGCAATTTTCATAATTGTATCCATCTCGCACCCCACCCCAGCATAATGCACCGGACAAATAGCTTTTGTCTTTTTCGTAATTTTTGAAATAATTTGTTTTTCATCTAGATTTAGGGTATCGGGACGAATATCCACGAATACCGGCTTAACTCCTCGCAAATAAAATGCATTTGCCGTTGAAACAAAAGTATACGAAGGAACAATTACCTCATCTCCGGCCGAAAGATTAAACAACAAAAATCCCATTTCTAGCGCATGGGTGCAGGAGGTAGTAAGCAAGACCTTTTTTATTCCAAATTTCTCTTCCATAAACTCGTGGCATTTGGCAGTAAACACTCCATCTCCGGAGATTTTTAGATTTCCAACCGCTTCTTTTGCATACTGCAGTTCATTACCCAATAAACTTGGTTTATTAAAAGGGATATTCATTGTCTACACTCCATAATAATATGAGTATACGGGATACGTAAAAGATCGTGGCGAATATGAACCTTAACGTCAGGAAATATTTTAGACGCAATATTTAGATAATCTGACTCCGTCCGCACATTCAGACCTCGATCTTTTGATAATATATATTTAGCTACTCTAGACTGTCCTTCTATATAGCAGCCATCGTGAGTTACTAATCTTCCAGATGGTTTCATTACTGCTCGAGCAAGCTCAAAAAGCTGAATTGCCTCATCATCACTCAGATGATGGATTATCCCATTGGCTAAAATGAGATCAAACCTTTCAAGCATTTGAACTGCCTGTTTGCTCACCTTTTTGCACGCAAAACTACCACGGGTCCCAAATCTTTTTATGGCTGCATCAATATATTTCGGGTCTGCGTCAAAACCATAATAATCAACATGGGACAAACATTCCAAAATATCACCAGGCCCACAACCAATATCTAATATCTTGTCATTTTTTTGTGGCCGAACATATTCTCTTATATATACAGAATAAAAATACCTACGGCCTATTATATGGTCAAATAACCTATAGATGTTTGGAATGGCCAATATTTTTCGTATATCAAATATCATCTATCTACACCGCCTAACTTTATTAATTATAGGTTGCCTATCCAAAAGTGATAAATATTTTCCGTTTTTTTCTTCCTAAAACCACAATTTTCATAAAGCCTACAAGCCGCAATATTTTGAGCCTGGGTTGCTACCTGGGCCTTCCGGTATCCTTCAGAAATAAACCAAGACTGTGCAAACCTAATTAAGGCTTTACCTATTCCCTTCCCTCTCATTTCCTCGGCAACAGAAACCAGCCCGATCTCCCCAAATTCTATCCCACCCCCCACAGTAACCATTCCAACGATGCGTTTACCAACCTCGTAAACAAAAACATTCTTTGCTATCATCTTATTTGTAGATCTCATGATCCAAGTTTTATATAATTTCTTAAATAGCTCATCGGGAAAAGCAGGATCCACTTTAAAGCGCGAATAATGGCCACTCTGAATCGCAAGATCTTCTAATTCCACATTCGGTGAATCAAAAAGATATTCACTTATCTCATTTGTTCTCGGAATAGATTTATTTAAATGTTTGGAAAAATCAATTTCAAATATTATCTTTTCGCAAACTAAGATCCCACCCAATCTTTTTGCGGCCTCTTGCGACTCAAAATCATTGGGGTCTGATGCCCAATACACCAAAGAAATATTCTTTTTCTTCATAGTTGCAATATTTTCCTTAAGTGATTTTAGCAATATCTTTTCTGGAATTACTTTTGCTACAGTAAAACCAAATAAATCGGTATCCCAATCTAGAATTTGATAACTTTTATTGTTTCCCAAAACTGCTTGTTTCATGTTATTTAATCAACCAATTCCTCGCTTACAAAAAACTGCGGCTTACTATTAATATTTAGGTTGATACGACCCACATACTCTCCAATTAATCCAAGCATCAAGAGTTGTATTCCTGCAAAAAACGTCACCGCCATTACAATGGTGGTGAAACCGGAAATTGTAATCCCAATAAAAATATTTGCTCCAAAGTAAATCAATGCCATGAAAAACCCTACCATAGAAAAAAGTAACCCTAACCACGATGCTAATTGAAGAGGAAAGGTGGAAAAATTTGTGAGTAGATTCATTCCAAGGACCAACAATTTTCGAAAAGAATAACCAGACTTCCCACACTTTCTTTCGCTATGATTAATCTTGACATAACCGATATTGTCCGAAAACCAAGCAATTAGTCCATCAATATAAGTAAAACCCTTATTGTATCCACAGATTGCCCCCACAATGGGATATTTAATTATGCGCAAAGAAGTAACTTCTCCCTTAACCCCCAAGGCTCTTTGATAAATTAATTGAACAAATCTAGAGCCTAAGTTTCTAAAGGCTTTATGCTTTTTCTCACTATACAAACCATAAACAACATCATACCCTTTATCTATTTGTCCAATTAATTTCTCAATTTCTTCCGGTGGATGCTGCAAATCATCGTCAATTGTAATCACATACTCGCCCCTGGGATAATTGAATCC
>JABMSE010000137.1 GCA_013204645.1 Candidatus Saganbacteria bacterium
AACAGTTATACTCTTATCAGTTTGATTATTGGATTTTGGTTATTGAATATTATTTGGTTATTGTCCCGATTACCATTATATATAATAATGCTTCGGGATCCCGCGAAGCGGGATATCTTGGTTATTGGTTATTGCCCATCCGGTGCCTGGCACAGATTATTTCCCAAAAATCTTTGGAAATAGTGAAATTTTCTCCAAAAGGTGCCGATATATATGTAGGAAATAATGAATTTTTGTATAAATCTATTGGAGAATAAATATGCCACCGCAAGTTAGGCCGGTTGCCTTTTTGAGGCAACATCTAAAAGAATTATATCATGTTGCCGTTGGCACCCAGCTTCGTAGCGACGTGAAAAAGGCTTGGCAAAAAGCTCCTCCCCTTCGTAGGCTGGCTGATTTCCCTGGTGTTTTCCCTGGCATGACAGCAACTCCGCGCTGGAGACTGTACACCCACTTTGCTGAGGCTGTTAACAAAGCTGCTGGCAAAGGTGGACCCGGAAAAACTGACGTACCAAAAAAACATACCTGGCAAACTAAGCCCTATCGTTTTGGAAAAGACCACGAACAAGTTTCTGCTACTCTAAATAAATTTCTAAGCCGCAAACTTTCGACAAAAGTCGCGGCAGGAATCTTTTTTGGCTCAATTGCAACAGTCGGCATCCTAACGGCGCTGTCTCCTTACGCTTCTCTTGCCCTAGTTTTTGGATTGGGTTTTGTAAACAGCCTTAACTTAGGGGCAGTAGCTTTCACCGCTATTGCGGTCGTAAGCAATGCTATTCCCTTTGGCGTACCAATTGGAATGTTTATTCCGCTGGTTATTACTGTGGCAAGAAGAGGCCGCGCCAAAAGAGCCGTCAGACAATTGGCCCAAATAAACACCAATATAGTTGGCGTTGCGCAAGCCCTGCAATCAAATAAATGTGATGCACAGGCACGCAATAGGATTCTAGCCACTGTTTCCAATAGACCTGCCCTTAAGGTTGTAATTGCCGCTATTGCCTATGCACAAAGATATCGTGCGCACCGGGTTGGTGGTACAACTATCAAACCAGCGGAAGTCAATCTTGATCGCACCCGAGACCACCTAAAAGCTATCGGGAGTAAGCAGTTAAGCCGACCTTGTGCGGACATAATCACCGTTCTCAAAACCATAAAAGTTGAACAAGAGGAAGAAGTGGCGTTAAGCAAAAAAATACATGCTTTTTTAGATGAATCTTCTATT
Source organism: Candidatus Saganbacteria bacterium (assembly GCA_013204645.1). Classification (GTDB taxonomy): domain Bacteria; phylum Margulisbacteria; class WOR-1; order O2-12-FULL-45-9; family O2-12-FULL-45-9; genus JABMSE01. Next base: position 1,223 of record JABMSE010000137.1, read on the forward strand.
GCGCTTGGCGATCTAACTGTCGCTGACACAACTAACACAGCTACTCCAAACTCATCTACCCTAAACTGGGCAGTAACTGAAGGGTTGTATCTTTTAGCCACCCTTCCCACTGATCACCCACAAAGAAATCAAGTTGAAACAAGATCTGGGGCGGTTGAGGGGGAAGTTAGAGCAAGGATTGTCGCTGCTTTAGACGAGCAAATACCGTTAGCTGTAGAAGAAATTCCTCCACAAAGACAATCTTTGTTAAATCTTTTAGCTCTCATTGACTTATACGCACCAGGCCATGAGCTTAAAGCACTAGAACAACGAATCCTGACCAGAAGAATAGCACTCTACAGAGTTGCCGTCGGGGATGTAAAACCTCTAGAATATACTGGATGGATTGAAGAAGGACAAACTCTTTTAACGCTTATTCCAGAAGCAGATAAAGCACGTAAAAAAGATAGGCTCGCGATCGACTCACGTTTAAATGTGCTAGCTTCTCTGCAAGAAGGAAGAAGAGATACCGTCAGAGGCGATTGGACTGGAGAAGACTATGTCCTCCGTGAAAGAATTGAAAGAGGGGGAATGGGGGTTGTCTATCGAGCTAGGGGCCCACAAGGAAAAGAAGTGGCCGCTAAGGTCTTATCAGATGCCAGAGTTGAAAATCGTTTTCTACAAGAGATACGCGTTACGGCAGGAGATGCAGACCGAGGCTCTGCTATAAGGGATTGCCCGCATATAATCCGGATACTTGATGTAGGGCAAACCCACGATGGTGACTTAGTCTACATTATGCCTTATTATGATAAGAGCAACGCCCCTACCCTAAAAGTATTACTTGATGAAGGACCCGGAAACTGGGGAATTAGATTAGACCCAGCAACTATTCTGGAAATTGGCTTACAGGTTGGTAAAGCCCTTAGCGCAGCCTGGAAAGGGTGGGTAAACCATCGTGACATCAAGCCAGGAAATATCTTTATTGGCATAGAACGTGTAACCGAACCAAAAGAAGGCATGAAATTATCGGTTATAGTTGCGGATTTTGGAATAGCCAAAGACGCAACCCAAAGCACCGATGAAACCCAATTAGGCGGAATTCCAGGAACCGTCCCCTATCTTGGCCCAGATATTCTAAGCCATTATGCTCGACTTGCGGAAGGGGCACGCCAAGCTTTAACTTCTGAGCAAAAAAGAGAGATTTTTACCCGACTGGACATATATGCATTGGGAGTTGTCCTCTATGAAATGTTTACCGGAGAGAAGCCCTTCCCAATTAATGAAACTGCTGATTTATTTAACTATGATGCTATACGCCACGCCCATCCCTTAGAACAGAGATCTATTCCCAACGGAGCTTTTCAGTTTATAGAAAGATGTTTAAGTGTTGATCCAACCCACCGCCCCAGTGATTTTGGTGAAGTTAACGGCCTACTCGCACAGCTAATTGAACTGGATGGAGCAGCCCCACTTAATTCAGTATCTGTGAGACCAGCAAGAAGTGGCACCACCCCAGGAACTGAGCATCTTTCTGATCCAGCAAATGGTCTGGGCGGTGCTGATCGTACCAGACAAGGCCTACGCGCTGGCCATCCTCACGGCGAAGCCGCAGACGATCCTTTTGAGCTACCATCAGGAGGACCAGAAAGTATAGTGCTAGAACCCAGCGACCCATCGGGTTCTTTCCCAAGCATATCCGATTCATTTCCAGGCGTACCTTCCTCATCTTCACTTAGGGCAGCAGGAAGAGCCCCAGCAGCAGAACCGTCAAGGCCTTCTGATTCTGGCGATCGGATCTCAGGCTTCCGGGCACAACACTTTTCCCTCCCGGGAGCGACTCCTGTGCCTGAGCCCTCTCCTCCCCCCCGACGTGAACCGGCTAATGCAGCAGATTGGAGAAAAGTACTAACAAATATCCTCACCCCACCAATTGGTGAAAACGTTCCGGGCGCAGAAAACTTAAGTATTCTAAGGGGACTACCTTCTGAGTTTCCTGGTTTTGAGCCACAAAGAGTAGGTCAAGCGATTCATATTTTAGACCAATTAGCTGCTATCAGTAATTATCTATCCAACCCAGGAGGATCACTAACATCCGCATCTCTTCAAGCACTAGGACAATTCTCACAACAACACCCCTCTTGCCGAAGTGCCAGAGACGCACTATTTGTTCATTGGATGCTAAACTTTGAAAGAAATCCGGATCGCATTCCTATTGCTGATTTGCAGCAAGCTGAAGAAACTTTGAGGGCCAATTTCCAGTCAGTGAGAGCCAGATATCCAGCAGAAGGTCACCCAATTAATGCAATTGCCACCAAAGTCTATTCACAGTTCATAATACTATTAAGAAGAGCAAACGGTTAACCAAAAAATATAAGGTAAAAAAAGGAGGAATATCATGAGTTACGTATTCGGACCCAGACTAACACCAATAATGGCCCAGAGCCTAGCAAGAAAAGGACTTCCTATGGGAAGCACGGTAAGCATTGTTTTTTCTATCGCCAGGAATGCTCAAAGGGCCTGTATTGGTACCGCCCGGTTAGAGCTAGACAGGACGGGACGACCTGTCCTATCTCCCTTTGGGGGGGGAGCACCTGTAGAGGGAGCAGAGGCTGAAAGGACCTTTTTGGCACGCTTAGAAGGATATAAAGTTGCCGCACTTGTAAACGCCGACCTACAAAGAATCATTGGTGGCGAAGTTACTTTTTCCCATTTGGACTTAGACACAGAAGTCGGCCCAGCTCTAAAAAAGGTATCTGATAATCCTCTCTTTAGAGGTGGGGTTACAACAAAAGCGCAGAGAGCGTGGCAGGTATTAAAAGGTGCACCAAAAGCAAGAGAAAGCGCCACGGGAGACCCAACCGCCATCTCGGACGCTCCTCCAGCAGCAGACCCTACCGCTGTTGCACCTCCGCTTACTCTCCAAGTTGAAGAAGCTCCAGTATCTCCCCTCGCGCCAGGAGCTGCCCTCGCGCCGGTTGAGCTTACAGAAGATGCTAGCTCCCTAGAACTTGTATCCGCGCCTGCGACCATAGTATCAGATTTCTGCCCCGCAGAAACTGCAATCCGTCGCTTTAGCGTAGTTGAAGTATTGTTTTCTTTTTCTGTTTATCCATCTTCCCTTCCTCGTAGTGTCCGCGAGCTTACTGATTTTGACGACCTTTTCCTCTTCCAACAAAATCTGGAAACCGCTACAGCAGAAATGAGAAGGGCAATCGCTGCTTTAGGTGAAAGGAGTGGATCCTTAACCGCTGATCTCGCTCAGGCCAGTAGCAATATTAGTAGAACCCAAAGAGCAACCGGGCAAACCAATGCCACCTTGCTTGAGATGGAAAGGATTTTTAGCCGACATCTTACAACTCTAGTAGAAATAGGAAGAACAAGAAATGAGGCAATTACGGCTGCATTGGCACTTAAAAAAGACGAAGGGGAAACTGACGCTGATTGTTCTCTAAGACAAAATCAAGCAGTATTTGCTGCAATCCAAGCCCACACAGTCACAGCAGAAAAAGGAAGAGATGAGCTAAAAGCTGCCTTAGAACAGCGGCATGGAAAAATTCGGGTCAACCCCCACCCCATACTTCATGACTTAGACACTCTGATTGCTATGGGACAAGAAGGAATTGAGCACATTACACAAAGAAGAGAAGCAACTGATAGAACTCTTACTAGCCAGCTTGAAAGAGAACAAAGTGCACACGCCGAGCTTACAACTGAACAGCAAGAACTATCCAGAAATCTTGGTCAAACCCAAGAAGACCTAGCAGGAGCAACACAAACTTTAGGAGAAATAGAACGCCTTGCACAAGCAGGCGAGGAACGAGTCCTGGCTCGCTCTCGCCCACTTACCGGTCAACATAGAGCAGTTACGCCTGGCGAAGGAAAAGGCCGTACTGGTCGTAGCGACGGGAAAAAGAAGAAAGTTTAAGGCAGCAAGAAAGTTTTATGGCCAAAAAGAAATTTCAAGAAATCTTTGAAATAAGTGTCCCGCCGGAAGCGGGATCCCG
>JABMSE010000138.1 GCA_013204645.1 Candidatus Saganbacteria bacterium
AATCAACAGAATTAATTCTGTTGATTTTAATCGTGGAACCGAGACTTCAGTCTCAGGTTCCACCGAAAATATGATAGGAGGGTGTAGGATATGAAAAAGATAGCTGTGTTTCTGTGTTGCTGTGTTGCCGTGTTTCTATGTTTCTGTGTTTCTATGGCTCCTATGTTTTCTACAAGGGCGGATGCTATGGCAGGGCCTGCTCCCGACTCTGAAAAAGTAGTAGTCGAGGAGGTAGTTGTGGTTGAGACGGCCGGGGCTTTCTTGATTGATAATTTTGAATCTGGCAGCCTTAAATATCCTCGTGAGTGGTGGATTTTTGAGATTGAGGAGGGGGAAGTTGTTTCAAATAGTGGTTTGACCGGAGGCGACCCGAAAGTGGCAGCCGAAGTTGGAAGTTATTCTTTATTGCTGAAAGGTCCGGCCACTGACTGGTATGCCGGTGGTTGTGGCACCTATCTTGCTCAGCCTAAGGTTAATTTATCCCAATATAATACTTATCAACTGGATATCTATGGTAATGGGCCTGGCTCGGGCAGCATCAAAATCGAGATAATCGATGATGATAACAATAATTGGGAAGTTGAGCAGGATCCAGCCAATAATTATGTGCCAATTTATGATGATCGCATCATTTATGACGTACGGGTTGATTGGAATGGTTGGCAAAGGGTTTCTATTCCCTTGGATGATTTTGTAGATGATAACCCTGGGGTAGGAGATGATATTTGGAATCCAGAGCAAATTGGGGGATCGGGTGGATTTCTTCAAACCCAATTTATTTGCATTGCCCCCAAAGGTGACGGTAGTGTTAACTATAATGTTGATAACATTATGTTAATTACGGAAGAATAGAAAATTAAATTTCTTCTATGAAGCGCTTAATCTTAACTTTACTGGTTTTATCTTTTATCTGGCAGGCTGCCTATGCCCGACCGTTATACTTTGGTGAATTTTGGAATAACATTGCCTATTACAGCACCAACGTTGAAAAAAAGAATTTCGATTCTTTTTTGGGCAGGTTTGAGGGAAAGTTAGGGGTTAATCTTTTTGACTCCCCCTTCCAAGCTTATGGCGTCTATTATTGTGCTGCTTCTCAAAGTACTGACTATTGGGACAATTCCCTCTTTTATGGTGCGGGGTTGCGCTTTAAGCCTTTTGAGCAATATCACGGTACCAGCTGGGCTAACGAATGGATAACGGACTTTAAAATATTTGTTGAGTCCCTTTCCTCGACTTACCTAAAAGATGCGGCTTCAGCTGAGGCCGCGGGCTTAGCTACAACTGACGTGCGGGCAGGCTTTGATCTCTGGCATGAATGGAACCTGGATGCTCCCATACCCAGTGTGCCGTGGGGTGAGCTCTGGGCAAATTTATCTTACCGCCAGACCAATTTTGGTTGGGAAGATTTTAATAATTATGTTTTTTATTTTCAACCTAAGATTGGGCGGCATTTGGGCAGCGGCATCGGAGTTTATTTGTGCGGAGACCTAACTTATTCTGGCAAGAGCGGACCCAGTTATTCTTTCTTAAATGTGGCTGATTATGGGGTAGGGATTCGTTTTGAGCCTTTCCGGGCAAACGGAGACGAAAACGACCTTATGCGTAAATTCAAAATGTATGCCGAATTCCTGGGCGTAACTTACCTAAAGGATCAACCGATTGATCCAAACAAGAAAGTCTCATCTGATATTAGGTTTGGCATAGATTTTTCAAACGGGCGCTAAAACTATGTATTTGATTGTTGGACTTGGCAATCCGGGCAGCGAATACAAAAACAGTCGCCATAACTTAGGCTTTAGAGTTGTCGATGAGCTTTGTCAGCGTCTTCATATTTCCTCGCTAAAATCAAAATGTAGCTCTTTTATGGCTGAATCTCGGATTGATGAGCGCAAAGTAATTCTTGCCCAACCCCAAACTTTTATGAATAATTCAGGACCAGCAGTTAAGGGATTGCTAGAATGGTTTAAGATTTTGCCTTCCCATCTTATTTTAATCTATGATGATGTGGATCTAGAGGTGGGCCAGATTCGGCTTCGCGAAAAGGGTGGGGCCGGGGGCCATCATGGGGTGGAGTCTGTGATCTCAAGTATTGGGACGACCGAATTTGCGCGAGTGCGCATTGGAATCGGAAGAGAAAACTTAACTGACGATGTTACTGATTATGTTTTGCAGAATATTCCACCAGCAGAGAAAGAGAAGTTGGATGAGGCTATGATTGAGGCGGCTAATGCAGTTGAAACTATTGTTAAGAACGGCCTTTCAGTGGCTATGAATAGGTTTAATCGGGTAGACGAGTAGGGCTAGAGACAAGGGCCGCAAATGCCAATTGATAAAATATTAAGACCGCTTAAAGAAAGCAGCTATTACACAGAACACCTTCTCTCATTAAAACGGTCTGGGAAAACCTCCTTTACTGGCATGGTTGGTTCATCTTCTTCTGCTCTTTTAGCCTGTCTGGCCCAAGATTTCAAAAATATTTTAGTCGTTACTAAGAATACCGAAAGGGCCGAAGCGATCGGTTCAGAAATAAAACTTCTTTCAGGAGAAAACACCTTTCTTTTTCCTGCACTGGACACCGTTGCTGGCGACGGACTTCCGCCTAGTCGAGAGCTGGTTGGTGAGCGTTTAGCGATCCTTGAAAAATTGGCTGACGGACAAAAAATGATAGTTGTGGCTCCAGTGCCAGCATTGATAAGTAAAACTAATTCGAAATTATCCGCCAAAGGCGGAAGAACTTTGAAATTAGAGATTAGGGTGGGGGCACCGTTTGACCTGTCTGCTTTTATAGAAAAGCTTGTAGCCCTTGGCTTCCGACGCTTTGATATTGTAGGGGAGCGGGGGGAATTTTCCGTGCGGGGTGGGATTATCGATGTTTTCCCGCTTAATTTTGAGCATCCGGTACGCATTGAATTAGTGGGTGATCGAATCGAAAGCATTAGGAGCTTTGATGCCTACTGCCAGCGCTCGCTTAAAAAACTTGAGAATATTTCAATCTTGCCGGCTTTCGAATCTCCCCAAGTTTCTCTCTTTTCTCACCTAAGTCCGGACACGCTTATTGTTCTCGACGAGCCAATGGATATTGAGCGAGTAGCTGACAGCCCAATTGAAATCCCAGGCAACTTTAGGCGGGTCCAACTTTCGCATTTCCTAAAGCCAGGTGAGGAGGGATTTTTTTCTTCTGTGCCAAGTTATGTGTCGCAATTAGAAACAATCAAACCTTCTGCCCTAATTGTTTCCAGGCATGCGGCAAGATTAGATGGGGCAACAAAGGCGGCGGTTTGTGAGGGAAGCTTAAGTGGCGGTTTTAAATTTAGCGGTCTTGAAGTTATAGGAGACAAGGAACTTTTTTCACAAAAAACCACCTTTTTCAAAAAGAAAACAACTTTAAACGAAGGAGTGGCCGATGAGCTCCTGGCTGACTTAAAAGTTGGGGACTATGTAGTGCACGAGAATTATGGAATAGCCCTTTATCAGGGGACAGCAACCCTTAAAATTGAAGGGATAAAACAGGAGTACATTCTGCTCTCTTTTGCCCGAGGAGATAAGGTCTATGTTCCCCCCAGCATGGCAGGTCTGGTTGAGAAATATTCAAGCGGCAGCGATGTTACTCCTAAGCTTAGTCGACTGGGAACAAAACAGTGGAGTAATGCTCGAGGCCGTGTAAAGGCGGCGCTTAAGGACATGACAGCCGAGCTGCTTGAGCTATATTCAACGCGACAAAAAGTTGCGGGATATGCTTTTGCACCCGACGATATCTGGCAGGAGGAATTGCGTGCTACTTTCCCGTTTTTCGAAACGCCGGATCAAATAAAGGCTATAGGCGATACCAAAAGCGATATGGAAACTAGTCGTCCCATGGATCGCTTGATATGTGGAGATGTGGGTTATGGAAAAACAGAAGTTGCCCTGCGAGCTTGTGCTAAAGCCGTTTCCGCTGGAAAACAGGTTGCTATCCTGGTTCCCACGACCATTTTGGCTGAGCAGCACTACAACAACTTCCGCGAAAGATTTAAGACTTCCCCCTTTATTGTTGAGATGCTTTCGCGCTTCAAGTCCAAAAAAGAACAAGCAAAGATTGTTAAATCTCTGGCAGGAGGAGCAGTTGATATTGTGATTGGAACGCATCGCTTGCTTTCCAGGGACATTAAATTTAGAGATTTGGGGCTTTTGGTGGTGGACGAAGAACAAAGATTTGGGGTGGGGCATAAGGAACGGATTAAAAAATTAAAAAAAAGCGTTGATGTTTTAAGTATGAGTGCCACGCCTATTCCACGCACTTTGTATTTATCGCTTTCGGGTGCCCGGGATATGAGCGTTATTGCCACCCCCCCGGTTGATCGCTCTCCTATCCGCACCTATGTTTTGCCTTGGAATGAAAGTGTTATCCGGGAAGCGATCCTGCGCGAAATTGACCGTGGGGGACAGGTTTATTTTGTGCATAATGTAGTGGAAACGATTGAGGGGATGGCGAATAAGATCAGAAGATTAGTGCCAGAAGCCACGATTACTGTCGGCCATGGCCAGATGAGAGAAAAAGATCTTGAAAAGACCATGATAGACTTTTTGGATCGAAAATTTGATGTCCTGGTTTGTACTTCCATTATTGAATCCGGTTTGGATATTCAGAATGTTAATACCATTTTGATTGATAATGCCAGCCGCTTTGGTCTTTCCCAGCTTTATCAGATACGTGGTCGGGTTGGTCGTTCTCCCGTGCGCGCTTATGCTTATCTTTTTTATCATCCCCAAATAGAGATGACAGATCAAGCTCTCGAGCGCTTAAAGGCCATCCAGGAATTTACCGCATTGGGGTCAGGCTATAAATTGGCTATGCGGGACTTAGAAATCCGGGGCGCGGGTAATCTTTTGGGGGCACAACAGTCTGGTCATGTGATGGAGGTTGGATTTGATCTCTATTGCGAGCTTTTAGAAGAAGCTGTACGCGAGGCAAAGGGAATTAAGGAATCTACTCCGCGGGAGGTAAGCGTTGATTTAAAAGTTGAGGCATTTATTCCCAAGAATTATGTACTGGATGATCGCCAAAGGATTGCTCTTTATCGCAGAATGAATCTTTTGGATTCAAACGAAGCTTTGAGGGAGATGAGACGAGAGCTTAAGGACCGCTTCGGAGCGATTCCTGATAAACTTGAACGACTTTTTGAGCTTTTGGCGCTTAAGGTTTTGGCCATAAAGGCTTCCGTCAAGAGTATCAAAGAAGAAGGCGCATACATCATTATAGAACGGTTATCTGGCAAAAAGAAAAAACTTAAGTTGTTGGGTCAGGATAAAATTAAGCGGATTGCGCAAGAAATTGCTTGATAATCTTTTTGTCGCGGACAATTACTAGGGGTTTCCCTTTGGGGCTTTTAATAATCATTTTGTCCGGGGTAGTTTCAATATTGTTTCCTGCACCTGAATCCTGTTTCGAAGTATTAGCCAAGTAATGCATAATCAACGCCTTTAAAATTTCAGGGTTTAGTTTATTGCCTAGAAAGACTTTAGGTTCAACCACAAACTCGGTGTGGCGGGCAGCAATAACCGAAGCCTGGCCGCTTTTTTTCCACAGCATTTTTAGCATATCTTCTAATTTTTCTAAAGCGCTTTTATCTTCTGGCATTTTTTACACCTTTGCAAACGATTTTTGTTCGATGTTTGTAAGTTTTGCTTGTGCTGGAATATCCCCGGCAATTTCTGGGTTAATACCCTGACTTAGGAACCTGATTAAGGGAAGAGAAGGAACCCCATTACAAACTTCGATACTTGCCAAAACGGGTTCGGCTTCAGCACTCCCTAAATCAATGTCTTGTCCTGGGACTCGAATTTGAACTGGATCGGAATAAGCGTGGTCAGAGAGGGCAGCAGATGGCCGGGCCCCATGCTCGGCAAGCTTGCTTATTCTGTGTTTGTAAACTTCGGGCTGGGAAAGGGAATGCATTTTTCCTACCAGCTGCTGCATTTCAGCGCTGGAAAAATTGTACGGATCAATTCTTCCGCCTCGAAGACGGTCTTGAAGGCTTGTCCTCCGGGCTGACTGTAGATTAGTTTGGTTTTGAGTTTCAACTACCATTATTTATTTCTCCGTCTAAAGCGTTTGTTCTTTAAATCCTTTTTTACCAAGGAAGCTAGATGCGGCAGATTGTTGGGTTTAACCTTAAAGTTTTTCTGAAAGAATTCCATTATGGCTTGGGCTTTTTTCTTGGGATCAAGCAAGGTTTGTTCGTCTTTGATAATCGGTTTCCCGTCTATTTTCAAAAGGCCCAGGATATCAATTACTTCCATCGGGGACTTGAGTCCCAGGATAGCCAAATTGGGCCCAGATTTACTTTTAGTTTGTGGTTGTACTGTCATTTTATTATTTTACCCTTAACCTACTATATATATCGGTTTAAGTAGCACAAAACTTGCATCCTCCTGCCCGAATAAATCAATCGCGCATTCGGGAGAGAATATGGTAAAATGGTGACTGGCACGGGTGACTGGCACCGGTGCCAGTCACCAATAATATGAAGCAAAAAACCGGTAAGAAATTCGAAGATTTTGTCAAAATTGTGCGGGATCTGCGCGAAAAATGCCCCTGGGACCGGGAACAGACAATTGAGAGTCTAAAACCCTATCTGGTTGAAGAACTCTATGAAGCCATCCAGTCGATCGATGAGAAAAACTACCGCAAACTTTGTGATGAATTAGGGGATATGCTCCTGCATATTGTTATGCTTTCTGTGTTTGCTAGGGAGGATTCTCACTTTTCAGTTGACGATGTTATTGATTCTATTTCCAAAAAAATGGTGCGCCGCCACCCCCATGTTTTTGCTAAGGGCTCTGCCAAAACCAAGGAAGAAATATGGAAGAAGTGGGAAGAGATAAAAGCCAAAGAAGCCAAGGCAGCTGGAAGAAAGAGAAAAGGCATCCTTTATGATATTCCTCGTTCCCTTCCCGCCTTGTGTCGGGCTGAGCAAGTCCAACGCCGTGCCGCCCGGGTCGGCTTTGATTGGGACCAGGTAGCCGGTGCCTGGGATAAAGTACATGAAGAATTAGATGAAGTGCATGAGCTTTTGGATAAGCGAAAAAAGCCTAAAGCATGTATCTCTTCTAAAAAATCAGAAGCCCAGAAGGCGAGATTAAAAGAGGAAATAGGAGATTTACTTTTTGCCATTGTTAATGTTTCCCGTAAACTAAACATCGATGCCGAAGATGCCCTGCAGCAGGCTAACCACAAATTTATGCATCGCTTCTCAAAAATTGAAAGTAGGCTTGCTAAGGAAAAACTTAGTATTGAGCAAATGGATAAGATTTGGGATAACATTAAAGCTAGTGAGACCTAAGACCTTAGTCTCTTATCAAATCATAAGGTGAGAATTTATTGTTTTTTTGCTTGCTAGACTGCCGAGCTGTCTACTGGATGAGAGG
>JABMSE010000139.1 GCA_013204645.1 Candidatus Saganbacteria bacterium
AATCAACAGAATTAATTCTGTTGATTTTAAAAGCGGAGCCGAGACTTCAGTCTCAGGCTCCTTTTAAGAAAGGTGTTAATAATGGTAGAAGGTTTGTCGGTTCACAGAGATATGTTTATGTTTCGGGGAGGCTTAAACTCGCCGGAATTGATAAATGAGATAGACCGGCTTTGCGAGGAAGAAGGGAGCATACCGTGTGAGTTTGATAAAAAAGTAGACAAATCCTACTTCTACCCGGTTTTTTTAGGCGGCTTCTTCATTGTCAATCTTGTTCCTGATGATGCGGTGCTAACCTATAGGCCCGAGTCCCAGTTAGACCAACTTCTAGAAAAAGAAGAAAAAGAAGCCGATCCAAAGGTCATGAGACGCTATTTTGATTTATATCTGGGTGGTGATTGGGAGGGAAAAACCTATTCTTCCCCCCATGTAATTGATAGCTTGAGAGCAATTGAACTTACCCCTGACTTTCTTTATTCCCTCGATGGTGCGCGGCTGGCAGCTAAGAGTCACCTTTGGTGGGGAGGAGGGCTTGATGCACGAATTGGAAGGGTGCGTGGCCATTTTGGTTTTGTTCAAACCGTAACCACTTTTGTCCAGATTGAAGAAGATATCCCGGCAGGGACCATTTCTCTCGAGGAGTTTGTCGAAATGGATCCAGATCAGTTTCAAAAGTTCTTTTTTAACACCGATGATTATTATTTGCGGCAGCGTTCTTTTGATGGGGGTGTAAGTTATACTTATCCAGCCTTTGATCAATTTGCCCTGGAAGCAGGATTTGGCATGCGGCATCAAACGGCCCTGTGTCGGGATTATTATAGTAAATGTTGCAGTGAGGGTTTTGAAACTAAAATTCCACTTTTTGTTTCTTCTGCTTTTCATTTTGGAGAAGTTATTCAGGGGTGGGGCGCTACCAACGTTGGGATTGAATTGGATTCACCAAATTTTTCTGCATCCATTTTTGGATCCGGAAGTATCTATTTTCTCTCACCCATTGGCCTTTATTTCGGTGGTGGAACAGCTTATCCATTTTATGATAGAGAAGTAGATAGTTTTGTTTCAGCCGGCTGGTGGCTTGGTAATATTAGGGAGAATGGAACTAAATTCGCGGGAAATTTTGGGCAGTATGTGGGGGATTTGGCCCAGGTTTTTGTGGCCCCTCCCCACAATTTATCCAATTTGCAGTGGGAGCGACTTAATCGTCAAACCTTTATGGCCCTACCTGATGGCGTAAAACTAGAATACAGCCTAAATTTGGATTATATGATGCGGCATCGGGCGTCTTTAATGGTCAAAGGAGGCCAGGGAGGATTTCAGCTTAGCGGCACCTATAATCATGATCCGGACTATCGGCATTTTTTAGGGTTAGGACTAGACTTCTCATTTCATAACCCCAAGAGAGATGAAACTTTCCTTGTTTCTTTTGCTGCTAATTACTTTTTGGATGGGCACGGTTGGGATTTGGGAGTTAGCATCGGCGTTGCCCAGCGGTAATTTTATAATATCTAAAGATTAGTGAAATTTTATACTAAAAGTGCTGATATATGTACACAAGGGAAATTGATAGCCTTTTTTGGAAACCTGCGAATGAACTTCGCGGTTTCCAAAAAAAGTAGAAGGGTGCGAGGAAACCGAGACGTCTTCGACCTGAGGCTTCGCCCCGAGGGACTCAGCCCGAGGGGTCTCAGACCGAAGGTTTAGTCTCAGGTTTCCGAGCCTATGCTTCATATTGAGGATTTATTAAATGAGAGTATTTAAACCGAGATCAATAAGAGGACGACCTTTTGCAAGATTTGGACATGGCTATGGCTTGCAGGCTTCGGCTAAACAGAAACAGGTTTTGAGAAGAGAAGTTGCTGCGTTGAGAAAAGAAACTGCTGCCCAGGGAGCTGAGTTGGCTCGGCTACAAAGATACGAAGACTATTTTCATGATTCCCCGGTTGGAGCCCACACCTTAGATGCCGATGGCATAATTCTTGAGGTAAACCAGCGCTGGCTTAAATTGCTTGGCTATAAATTACATGAAGTTGTAGGACGTTCAATTGTCGACTTTGTGGTAGAAGAGCAAAAAGAAAATGTTCGAGCCCGTATTATTGCTCGAAAAGCCGGGGAATCTTTGCCGCCCAAGGAAGCAGGAAGACGCTACCTGACAAAAAATGGCGAAGAAATTATTGGCATTACCTTTACGAGGGAACATCCGGATGCAGGTGGAAATTTAGTTGCTGTGCAAAAATCATTTTTAGATGCAACTGAACTGGAACAGCGCCAAGAAGAGTTACGTGCCTTGCAAAAGGCGATGTTGCTTGATGAGCGCCAAGCAGCCCTCGGTCGCCTTACGGCGGACATTTCCCATATGCGTAAGAATCAAATTGCGGGTCTAGATGGAATGATTGAGACTTTAATGGCCTCAATACATGAACTTCAGGTCTTGGGAAAGGTTTTTTCAGCCCTAGAGGCTTCGGGAAGACAAATTGGGCACCTAGGGTGGCAAAGGGCAGCTGCTTTACAAAGGGATATCGACATCCAATTGCAGGCGTTGCAAGACGAAACTCGAGATATGGGGATTGAAGTAAGGGGTGTTCTTCGTCAGTCTCGGATGGACTCAGGAGAATTTACCGTTATTCCTGTGGCGGCCAGAATGGAAAAGGTTTGTGCAACCCTTGAGCCTCTTGCCCGGCGCCAAGCTATTGAATTACAGGTTTCAACGCGGGGGGTGCGGCCAAGTGATGGTATATTAATTTCGCCTAATGAATTTAGTGATGTGATAAGAAATTTGGTAACTAATGGCCTAGAAGCTTTTGTTGAGCAGGGGGCAGCGAAGAGAAGGGTTAGAGTTTTGGCGCGAAAAATAGGTCAGGATAAAATAAGGATTGAAGTATCTGATAACGGACCTGGCATAGACGCAGCCCGCTTAGAGGAACTAAGCGGTGCCACGGGCCCGATTATGTCTGATAAGCTCGGGGGGACAGGTTTAGGGTTAAATAGTGTAAGAATTATTGTTAAAAACGTAGATGGGAGTTGGGGAATTGAAAGCGAGGTAGGGAAAGGTACAACTGTGTGGCTGGAATTTGATCGAATGCACTATCAAGAGAAGTCCTCAGGTGTTTCTGATGTCGAACAGCTTAGCGGATCAGCTGCTTTTCGATTAGCAGCGCAAATTGAGATTTGGATTGTTGATGATGTAGCAGCAGCTTTAGATGCTGCTGCTACCAGCCTAAGAGGGCAGGGCTTTGGAGTACAAACATTTAATTCTCCCACAGAGCTTATTAACAGGTTTGTTGGTGCAGGGGAACAAGATAGGCCTGATGTCGTTATTACTGATTTCCAGATGACAGAGACACAAGGAGACGAGCTTATTGAAACGTTGGCTAGGGACTTAGGCAACAGCCGAGTCGCCTTCTTTATTAATAGCGGAGATGAAGTTCCCGCAGATGGGAGCGCTCTTTTTGGTTGGATGAGAACCTTTGATGTTGGATTTATCCAAAAGCCAAGTGGCATCAGGGATATAGGTCCAAAAATTATTGAAAAGGTTTTTGCGGGGGCTGATCCCCAAGCCTTAGCAAGAATAGCTCTTCCTCCTCCTTATCCTGAATTAGCGGATAATCCTTATCGTGCATTTTTAGGTACGATTGTGCATGAAGTCAATAATCGGCTGACAGCTTTATCTGGCGACATAGAAGCGATCGAAACGCAGCATTCAAAAGGGGGAATTCCAACGGCCGCCTTTGCTAAATTCAGAGAACACTTTCCTTCATTACAACAAGATATGGCTCGACTTTCTTCTTTTGCTTCCTTGGGAGAGGGGCTTAATGGCTTAGCTTCGTTAGAGGCGACTGATCTGGCTAAAATTGGAACCTGTGCAGCCCGAGTAGAAGAAATCTGGAGTTTTCAGAAACCCGCTGAAAGGCACAAACTTGGATTGATAGCAACGCTTTATCTTGAGGCTGGAATTCGAGATGCCGTAACTCAAATAGAACAAATTCTTGGTGGGTCAACGATTAGCAGAGCAAACCTTAGAAAGATTAGTGGTTGCTTAGAGAGAATTGAGAGGAACAACCAGGCAGCCCTACTTACCCATGAAGCTTTTCCAGCTGAACTTTTAGAATTTAAACTTTTTTATGAATTGTTACCGCAGCTAGATTCCCCGGCTTAATAATAGCACATTCTCAATATGTGGAGTGTGCGGAAACATGTCTAAGGGTTGACAGCGCTTTATTTTATAGCCAAATTCAGCTAATTTTTCTACATCATGTTTTTGACTTTGCGGATTGCAGGAAACATAAATAATCTTTTCAGGCTTCATTTCTCCCAGTTTTTTAACGACCTTTTTATGAATACCCGGTCGAGGAGGGTCAAGTATTACTATGTTGCTATGTTGCTGTGTTGCTGTGTCGCTTAGTGTTTTTTCGACTCTTCCGCAAACGGCCGAGTAGTTTTTGATACCATTAAGGCTGGCATTTTCTTTTGATAAGTTGACGGCGGATTCGTTTTCTTCTATTCCTATAACCTTGACTGCTTTGGAAGCCAGCGATAGTCCAATGCTACCAGTGCCAGAATAAAGATCAAAAACCACCTCATCCCCACTTAGGGTGGCAAAATCAGCCACAATTTCAATCAGTTTTTCGGCCTGATGGGTATTAGTTTGGAAAAAAGATTGGACCGGGATTTTAAATTTTATGCCTGCCAGAGATTCCATTAAATGATCCTGGCCACAGGTTTTTTGGATTTCCCCGTAAGAGCGGTCTGCTGGCGAAAGATTAATGCTCCAGGTAATGCCTTGGACTAAGTCTTGTGCTTTCTCCCATAATTGCTCGAGGGGGAATTCTCCTTTATCTGACGTAATGATATTTAAAATGGTATTGTCGATGTTTTTCCCTTCCCGAATTACCATATGACGCATTATTCCTCGGATTTTTTCTGGCAAAGCATAGAGATGGCTTTTAAGTTTTTTAAATGATACAAAATAGCGCAAACGCTTAAGAATTGCATTGCTTTTTTCAGACATCAGCCAGCACTTTTGAATATCAATAACCTCAAA
>JABMSE010000140.1 GCA_013204645.1 Candidatus Saganbacteria bacterium
ATTAAATTGTTCAGCATTGGCCTCAATAAAAGCATGGTATTCATCAATGTCAATCTTTTTATCTCCATCTTTATCAATGATCTCATTATCCTGTATTTTTCCATCCCCATCTACATCAAAACCAGGATGCATGAAGGTATAATGGTCTAAGAAAATACTTCCAATTTGCGTCATTTTTTATTGCTCCTTTATTTATACTTAGACTCTTCGCATTTGCGTTTTATTTTTTGAAAAGCTTCCCGGGTAGCAGGTTCAATTGAATCTGGATGGTCAGTTGACCAGGTGCGCATCTTTTCTGCCACCTCATCAAGTGTTAAGCCACTTTCTTCTTTTGTGCCGAGCACACGTATGCGGCCCTGTTGCGTATGGTTAGCTATGAGTTTTTTTTCATACTCTCTACCTGCAAAAGGCATCAGATGTTTTACAAATAAGTATTTGACTGCTAGTTCAAAGTTTCCTTGTTCCATTTGTTGGTGGATAAGTGTTCTCAAATTTGCTCCATCTGTTACATAAGCCTCAACCATAGTCGCTAAGTCTTCTTTGCGGTTGCACATGCCATAACTTCTGGCAAAATCCGTATTATCAAAATCGCTTCGATCCCATTCAACTTTTCCGAACTCTCTGCTGCTGATTTCCCGACTTATTTTAGCCGGAGTCCAGCTTATCCCGTAATATATAAGACTTAAATCTCCCAGGCCCAGATGCCGCCCATCACTTCCAAGGGTTACCTTTAAATCCCAATGATGTGCCAGCTCATGTACAATAACCCGTAAAGGTTTGTCAGATTGATGTACCATTATGCTGTTGTTTTCTAAATAGATGCCGTCCAGCTCTTCATCTTCACCTGTAAAAACTAGCGTCCTAAAGCTATCAAAGAATTCATTTGGTAAGATCCGATAAGCTAACAGCAGGGCATTATTATTTGTGGGGATTGTTGATTGCGGTTTCTTGAAAATTACGGTTTGTTTGCCAAAATACTTGTTAGCTGTAACAACTAATTCTGAATCTATTTCTTCGGCCCTGACATCCCCTGGGATTATTTCCGGCAAAGGAACTCCTGGATAAAATATTAGGGATAATCCATTAACCCCTCTAAATTTCTTTATCACAAATTCAGGACGTTCACACACGGTTTCTAGTTGAAGCGTTTCTCCTCTTTCAAGCGCGTCATTTATTAAAGCTGCCTGAATAGCCAGCATATAATCTTGGCTGAATAGAGAAGTATCATCAATCGATGCAATATCTCTAAAAACATCCAAGGCGTATTTACACGGATCTGCTGTTCTTTCCCTTTCATGGGCCGAGTAATCACTTTCTTGCCACTGGTTATTATCTACTGCCAGTAAAATACAAATGCCCATAAGAAAAAGCCTGTCCTTTTCTTGAATACCCCATCGATGTCCAAGGTAACCTCTTAGTAGGGTGTAGGCTTCAAAATAATTGCCTTCCTGCATTAGAACCTTTGCTTTCAAAACTTTAGCCTCATCGTATACCCCAAAGCTGCCGCCAATTATCTCATCAAGAGCAGCTTTTGCTTTTTTAGTCTCGCCGAGTTCAAGATAAGTTTCTGCTATGCGCAAGTATCTTTTTCCTACAATATTTTTCGTCCGGTTTATTTGTCCCTTTAATTTACTAAGTGGGAGCTGCCAACGTCCCGCGATGTAATTTTCTAAATCTTGGCGATCTTCAAAAGCAGCCGAAGCCGGAAGGTGTTCAAGCGAAAGATTATATGCTTCCGAAGCTTCTGCGTAGCGCTGGTTTTCATAGTAATAATCACCGATTATTGCCAGAAATGCTGGTAATGCTCCAAAAGATAGTTCCCTGACGGTTGCATTACTTAGGGCTAAATTAGGGGGGACAAAAGTATCCTTGAATCTATCATATTGCTCGTCAGCTTTTTTCTGCTGACCCATAGTTTCAAGCAGGATTCCCGCGGCAAGTGGGACAAAACTTGTTGAGCGGTGGCGGGTAAAGATAATATCAGTCCATTCACTACAGGCAGCTTCCTTTTCTTTATTTGCATTTAACTTTCTTCTTAGCCAGTCTGAAGAATTTTCAACCTGAAGAAAAAAATCATTAAGGTCTGACTCACTTTGTGTAAAAGAGATACTTTGACATAGGGCAAAGGCCTTATCATATTCATCCCGCCGCAAATAAAAATGCACTAACACAAGTTGCAGCGTAGGCAAATAACTTACCTCTGGATACTTTGAGATAAAGTCTTCAAGAAACGCAACAGCCTCATCGCTTGGTCGGGTTTGTGCTGTCTTACCAAAAAATTCAGGGTAAAGCAAAAAAGCGTCAGAATTTGATGCTAGGCGACCAGAGACACTATGTATGGCAGATCTTTCCTGCTGGTTGGGTGTATCAAAGACCCGGTATAAATTGATATATTCTGCTAATTTGTCATAGTTAGGAACGTCTTTTTTGTCCCTTGTTCCAAAAGTTATATCATCAGGCAATGGATCACTGCTAAGATCTCGAACTTCAACCGGTGGGATGTACCGAATAAGCCGTACGAAAAGTCCTTCAAAATACTGTTTGGTTGACTCAGCCGCAGCTACTGGGTCAGGACGCGCACTAAATTCGCTAATATTTTTGGGGTCTTCTTTTTCTATTAAATATCTGGCCCAGGCTAATGGGTTTCTTTGTAAAATTTCTTCTACTTCTGAAGTAACTTCCGCTGGGTCATCAACCATTGCTGCCATATCATTGATCAGAGTAAGTTGATTATGCAAAGCCGTAGCCGTTCCCTCGGTCTCGCTTAAAATTTTATTCAGAACTTGATGGCTAAACTGCGTAGCATTGGCCTCAATAAAAGCATGGTATTCATCAATGTCAATCTTTTTATCTCCATCTTTATCAATGATCTCATTATCCTGTATTTTTCCATCCCCATCTATATCAAAACCGGGATGTATGAAGGTATAGTAGTCTAAAAAAACACTTCCGATTTGTGTCATGTTTTATTGCTCCCTTTGGTCTTTTTGAAATTCTAGTTTACATTGGTTTGGATCCGGAGCATCTGAACACTCTTGATTGCATTGATCAATTAGAGCTTGTGAATATCCAAAGTGGGATAGATCATTGCATAGGGTTGGTTCTGAAGGAGGATTTGGTACTGCAGCTAATATTTGGGGTAAAACTTGTTCGATAGCATAGATGAATTCCTGCTTGATTTCTTCAGGTAGCTTTCTTAAATCCGATCCAGTAATTCTTCCATCTTGCGCTATATATATTGTACAGGATTGGTCTGTGCTCTTATCATATATATGTATTTGCAATTTTTCTCTTGAAACAATTTCATTAGGATAGTCATTTTCAAATTTAAAGTTAGCTGATATGGTTAATTGACCATGGATTTTGCTGAAAACATGTCCTATGGGGGTGTTTTTGCGCAAAGCATACTGAACTTTACTGTTTGTGTAAAAAGTTTCTCCTGCGTATGTTTTTATTGAATCTCGATAGTTTTTTTCTGTTCTTCCTGTATATTCCGGAAAAGAAACCACATGATTGGCCCAGGGATTCGGTTCTTCTTCTGGGGGTGGGGG